>JAJYZU010000138.1 GCA_021799755.1 Thermoplasmata archaeon | reverse complement strand
TAATTTACCTATCGTCAAATATGGCAATAACTGAGACTGTTCTCATACTTATTATCGTTCTTGACACTGCAGCCAGTCTTTTTATTGGGGCATGGGCCGGTCGTTTGCTGACAAGATATCCCTTTGGAGCGTCTGGGTTTACCGGCGTTGAAAGCATGATCAACAGGAGATGTGTTGTCAAACTGGTTACGCCAGAAAGAATCGAGGTCTTACTTGATTCACAGGTCTGGGCAGCGGAGCTCTTTGACAAGAACGAGAAAATAGCCCCTGGCGACAGGGCGGTAGTAAAGGATGTAAGCGGACTGAAGCTTATCATTAAAAAGGTTGAGTGATTGACAGTTTTTTTACAAAGCTCCGGATTTCAGGTTTGAATAGAAGATCTTACACCTATCGTTTCCCTTCTTCATCATAGGTAGATCCTTGCACCATGAATACATTATGCAACATGGAAGTTGCTCCTGATGTGCGTGGCTGGATAAAATGCCCTCCACGGATCACCAAATGCAACTGATAATTTGGATCTTCCCGGAAGGGATCAGAAGCTCAGAACAGTGTAACCTGAATTAACGTAATGTGAGATCCTCTCGCCCGCCGGTTTCAGGCTGATTCCCATTGATTCAAGCTTCTCTTTTTTACCGCTTCTCTCCGCTATAAATACGCAGGCAGAGTCGATTGCACCAAGGTTGTAAAGCTTCGTGAATGCCTCAAGGGGTGGTCCTTTCAATTCTGTGATGTATTCCTCACTTGGTCCAAAGAATATCACCTTCAGATCTTCATATCTTTTAGCTTCAGCAGATCTGGAAGCGTTTACCAGACCAATGTTGGCTCTCTCAGGATCTTCCTTGCCCGCAATTATCAAAAATAGTACTTTGCCCATGTCTATTGATTGTTTGATAATATTAATGCATTGTGTTAGGGCAGAAGAAAACGCTGAATAAGAAGAAAAAGTAGATATTGCATTCAGGTATGATAATGCGTGTTTAACGACGAACTTTCTGAGATATTCAGTGAGATGGCTGATATTGAGGAAATTGAGGGAAAGCGCTGGGAATCCTTAGCCTACAGAAAGGTTTCGGGAAACATTGCCGCTTTAGGCGAGGACATAAGGGAAATATACCGGCGGAATGAGCTCAGAAAGATAGAGGGTGTTGGTGACGCTATAGCAAAAAAGATTTCCCAGTACATAAACGAAGGCCGGATAACTGCCTACGATGAAATGAAAAAGAAGTATCCCATTAACTTCAGGGATCTGAGAAAAATCCAGGGCCTGGGTCCTAAAAAAATAGCCATTTTATTCACGCAACTTGGGGTGACAAACATTTCACAGCTATCTGATGCGATAAACAGCCATAAAATTGCTGAGCTGCCTGGATTCGGAAGCAGGAGTGAGGAAAAGCTGAAAAAGAGCCTTGAAACATTTCAGCAGGTTGGTTCAAACAGAATCCTCCTGTCAAAGGGACTCAGAGAGATAGAATACATCAGAGAGCATCTTCTGGCGTCTGGCCTTTTCGAGAGGGTGGAAGCCGCAGGTTCATCAAGAAGGATGCGCGAGACTGTCGGTGACATAGACCTTCTGGCTATTTCAGGTAACGTGGAAAGTGCTACCGATTATTTTCTCAGTCTGGATCGAATTGATGGTGCCGTTTCCCGCGGGGAGTCGAAAGTAACTGTGAACCTTAAGATCGGGATTACATGCGATTTGAGATTCATAGAAGCTGACTCGTTTGGAGCTGCATTGCAGTATTTTACGGGCAGCAAGGATCATAACGTCAGGTTACGTGATCTTGCCATATCACGGGGCATGAAACTGAACGAATATGGCCTTTTCGCTGCAGATCAAAAAATTGCAGGCGCTTCTGAGAATGAGATTTATGAAAAACTCGGCCTTATGTATATACCTCCCGAACTCAGGGAAGACAAGGGTGAAATAGATGCAGCACTAGCAGGCAAGATCCCCCGCCTCATAGAGTATGAAGAGGTAAAGGGAGATCTGCATATGCATACCTTCGACAGCGACGGCATGGCTTCACTGGAGGATATGGCTGTTGCAGCTAAAGCCTCTGGACTTGAATATATCGCCATTACCAATCACAGCAAATCCCTTATGATAGCAAACGGCCTGAACGAAGAAAGATTCAACACATTCAACGAAGAGATTGAAAGGATTTCGGAGAAGCTTGGTTTCAGCATACTCAAAGGTGTTGAGCTGGAGATTCTGAAGGATGGGTCTCTTGATCTATCCTCGCCCTTATTGAAGAAAATGGATTTTGTGCTGGGGGCAATGCACCAGTTTGTCTCCCAGGATCGCGAGGAGAACACTAACAGGCTGCTGAAGGCAATCAGGTCCGGTCTCGTGAACTCCATAGCTCACCCTACTGGAAGATTAATTGGATCGAGACCACCATATCATCTCGATATGGATAGAATTATGGAGGCATGTGCTTCTGAAGGCGTCTTTCTAGAAATAAACGGCTCGCCTGAGAGATCTGATTTGCCGTCAGACCTTGCTAGGAGAGCTGCCGGATTCGGTGTTAAGTTCACGCTTGGAAGCGATGCCCACAATACTAATGATCTTTCCAACATAAGAATTGCAACAGCTGTAGCAAGGAGAGGTTGGCTAACTAAAAATGATATTATCAATGCGATGAATCTCAAGGATCTTCAAAAGGCACTGAGAACCTGAAAAACTCTTTCCCCTTTTTCGTCGGTTGCGCCGTAATTATATTATTGAAAATCGGACTGTACTTTCCATGTTTGACCACAAAAGAAAGAAAAAACTTGAAAACGCCAAAAAATATGTCACAGGTCACGAGGCTGAATGCTTCAATGCGGTTTTTCGAAAGCTGAATTCCCTCGAAGACGGGGCGTTCCAGGCTGGCACCTTCAAGATGAAATATGTGTATAGCGAGGTAAAAATCCCCGGCAAGGAAGAGGTGGAGGTTATTGAGGATGTTCCAGACAGCATAGATAATGTATACTCAATTAGCTTTGACGTGACGGATACCGCTAAGAATGAATTGATAGGAATTGTATTCTACAGGGATAGTGTCTCTACCTATCCTTCCATACATGAAAAAGAAATTGAAAGGATTGTCATGTCAATACTTGGTTGATTCTGTTCGATCAGCGCAAAGTGTTATTAAACTTTATAAACTAATATGTTTATAAATAATATCCACCTCTTCCTGTTATGGAAAAAATAGTGATTATAAGTGGTGGCACCAAGGGTCTGGGAAAATCTCTGGTCAGGCTGTTCAATAAAAGCGGATGGCTCGTATCATCTTTTGGCAGAAGTGTTTCCAGAAATGGCATTGAAAGCGATGGCAGAATACTCTGGACGAAGGCAGATATGCGTTTTGAGTCTGACATTGATGTTGTAATTAAGAGGACACTGGAGGAATTCGGTACTCCCAATGTGCTCATACTGAATGCGGGCACAATATCTCCCTGCAGAGAAATTGTTGAGGACAGCATATTGAATCTGAGGAAGAATTTTGAGGTAAATGTATTTACCAATACTTACCTGACACAGCTGTTTCTTGCGAATTCAAAGAATGGGCTTGTTGTTCACATAACTTCCGATGTTTCAAAGACACCGGCCAATGGCTGGTCTTTTTATGGTTCATCGAAGTCCGCAATGGATTAT
>JAJYZU010000137.1 GCA_021799755.1 Thermoplasmata archaeon | reverse complement strand
AAAATTGTTCGATCCTGTTCCACCACCCTTGAGGATGGTGTAACAGTTGAATTATCCGGCGAAAAGGCTGCGGAATCCCGGATGGAAGCTACGCAGAGATTGCTGCACAACCATGATATGTACTGCACCGTATGCGATAACAACAATGGTGATTGTGCTCTTCACAATACAGTTCATGATCTGGGCATAGATATCCAGAAGTATCCATTTGAACCGAAGAATTACCCGGTTGATGATACAAATCCCTTCTACGTTTACGACCCTAACCAGTGTATACTTTGCGGAAGATGTGTGGAGGCATGCCAGGATGTACAGGTTAATGAAACCCTTCACATTGACTGGACCAGGGAGAGGCCAAGGGTTGTATGGGATAATGACGTTGCCATAAATGACTCATCATGCGTTTCCTGCGGTCACTGTGTGACCGTGTGTCCTGTTAATGCTCTAATGGAAAAGACCATGGTCGGGAGGGCAGGATTTCTTACCGGGATAAAGAAAGATACAAAGCAGAAAATGATAGATATCGTAAAATCAGTTGAGCCTGAGATAGGCATGAAGCCTGTTATGGCAATTAGCAATATTGAGGCAAAGCTGAGGGAATCCCGCATTAAAAAGACAAAGACAGTCTGCACATACTGCGGAGTCGGATGCTCATTTGAGATGTGGACCAGGGGAAGGGAAATTCTCAAGGTCCAGCCAAAACCGGAATCACCTGCAAATGGCATATCAACCTGCATCAAGGGGAAATTCGGCTGGGATTTTGTGAACAGTGCTGAGAGACTGACATCGCCACTGATACGCGAGAACGGAAGATTCAGGAAGGCGACGTGGGACGAGGCACTTGAACTCGTTTCACACAAAATGGCAGAAGTCAAAACAAGATACGGCGGGGATTCCGTACAGTTCATTGCATCATCAAAAGGTACCAATGAGGAAGCTTTCCTGATGCAGAAGCTTGCGAGACAGGTATTCGGGACAAATAATATCGACAACAGTTCCAGATTCTGCCAGGCCCCTGCAACCACAGGGTTGTGGCGAACTGTTGGATATGGTGGGGATGCCGGATCAATCAATGACATTTACGAGGCGGACCTTGTTATTGCGGTTGGAACAAACACTGCAGAATCGCATCCTGTGCTGGCCACGCGTGTTAAGAGAGCGCACAAGTTGAGGGGGCAGAAACTCATTGTGGCGGACTTGAGGGAGCATGAGATGTCAAGAAGAGCGGATATATTCATTCATCCCAAACCTGGTACTGATCTTGTGTGGATAAGTGCTGTTACAAAATATATAATCGATAAGGGATGGGAGGACAGGAACTTTATAAAGAACAGGGTTAACAACTTTGACGAGTTTAAAGAGAGCATCGATCATTTTACCATCGATTTCGCACAAGAAATTACAGGAATTTCTGGTGAACAGATCGTAAAAATCGCAGAATACATACACGAATCAAAAAAGACCGTTGTTCTGTGGGCAATGGGGGTGACCCAGCATCAGGCTGGAAGTGATACATCCACTGCTATATCCAACCTTCTTCTCGTTACCGGCAACTATGGCAGGCCTGGTACTGGCGCATATCCTTTGAGAGGCCATAATAACGTTCAGGGTGCAAGCGATTTCGGTGCAATGTCTGCCTATTTTCCGGGTTATCAGAAGGTTTCTGACAGGGCAATCAGGGAGAAATTTGAAAAATCGTGGAACTGCCAGATTCCGGAAAAACCGGGATTCGACAATAATACTTGTCTCGAGGGAATCAGGGACAGCAGTATCAGGGCTATGTACGTGGTGGGAGAGGAGCTTGCAGAAACAGGTTCGGATTCAGGGTTTATCAGGGACCAGCTTGAGAAACTCGAGTTCCTTGTGGTTCAGGATATGTTCATGTCGGAAACAGCAAAGTTTGCCGATGTTGTACTGCCTTCAAGCGCAAGCCTCGAGAAGGATGGGACATTTGTGAACACGGAAAGAAGAATCCAGAGAATCTACAAGGTTTTTGACCCAATGGAAGGATCAAGACCGGACTGGGAAATCATTCAGGACATTGCAAATCGCCTTGACGCCGGTTGGAATTATTCTCACCCTTCAGAAATAATGGATGAAGCCTCTTCACTTACGCCGATGTTTTCCGGCGTAAGATATGACAGACTGGAAGGATTCGAAAGTCTTCAATGGCCTGTTTTTCCAGACGGAAGAGACTCTCCGTTGCTTTATCAGGATAGATTCAATTTCCCTGATGGCAAAGCAGTGCTGTATCCGGTGAAATACTCACCGCCTCTCTCGGGTGACGATGAATTCGATCTGCACCTGAACAATGGCCGCCTGCTTGAGCATTTCCACGAAGGAAATGAAACATACAAATCTCCGGGGATAAGGTCAAAGGTTCCGGATACATTTGTTGAGGTGTCGCCAGCCCTTGCGCAGGAAAGAGGTCTCTCAACCGGTGATACCGTCAGAATTTCCTCAAAACAGGGGAACGTGAGGGTAAAGGTTCTGGTTACGGACAGGGTATCGGGAAGAGAACTCTACATGCCAATGAATTCCACAGGTGATTCTGCGGTCAACCAACTGACAGGAAGGATTATGGATCCAACTGCGCATACTCCAGCTTACAAGGAATTGCCTGTTAAGATGGAGAAAATTTCCAGAATTCACGGAGATTCTCCGCTTCCAAAGAACAATCCAAGAAACGCAAAACCAGTCCCTCAGATTGGAATCAGGATTGAAGAGAAATGGAAGAGGAGCGATTATGAAGAACTGGCAACGGGATGATTTATGTGGCAAAGATGATAGATGAAAGTGTGGCTGTCTTGGAAAAAACGGTGCAGGAACCAGACATGGCGGGAGTGATTGCCCGCTATTCAAGCGACATTGAAAAGCTTCTTGAAATCGTATCAGTGGCAAACAGAACTGGATTGCTTGATCTTCTCGAGTCAATTATGCTTCACAAGGATGACGTATTGCAGATAGCCACAGAAGAAGTAAATTCTGCCAGAAATAACAGATTCATACAAAATTCTCTTTCAATGTATACTCTTCTTTCAGGCCTTGATCCGGAGATAGTGAGGCCGATGATTGAAAATACAGCAAAGAGCCTAAGCAATATGGAAAGTTTAAAAAGCGCACAGCAGGGAGGACTGTCAAAGATCATCTCTGATTTCAGGGATCCGAATGTCCTGGCTGGAATGAGGGTGCTCTTATCCATTATGAAGGGTATAACCGGGGGAGCTGGAAAAGTCTGATGATGAACTATAATATACCGGGAATCAAGAAATCTCCATCAACCTCATATTCGGTCACATATGGATTCAACGAAACTCAGGAAAAGCTAGCTGTGGAGGAGCCGCTTGAAATAAGCATAAAAAGCAAAACTGGCGATCCGAAGCGAATCGCAGTTGTGATGAGAACCCCAATGATGGACAATTTTCTCGCTGTAGGATTCCTGTTTTCGGAGGGTTTTATTAGTTCAGGTTCGGATGTAGTTGGATTCGAAGGCACCGATGATAAGGGCATTGCAGGTTCAAATTCGTTGACAGTTATATTTGCAGACAGCGTTCCTTCTCATTATTTATGGGATAAGAGGAATTTTTACGTGAATTCCAGTTGCGGGATATGCGGAAAATCGAATATTAATGAAATTTATTCGAGGATCGGGAAAGTGCAGAGATCCA
>JAJYZU010000011.1 GCA_021799755.1 Thermoplasmata archaeon | reverse complement strand
GAAGCAGTTCCTGGTACTTTGGGTGCATGGTCATGAGAACATAACGAGTGCCGGGATAAAAAGTATTCGATTAATAGATTAAATGGACCGGTCGGGATTTGAACCCGAGGCCTCCTGCTTGCGAAGCCAAAAAACATTGCCTCCGGCATCTAAATACAACAAAGAGCTAAGGAAATGGATGGACCAGAAAGGCTTTAGCCAGGGATATAAGAATGATATTCTGAGGTATCTGAAGCCCATTGAAAATAGAGAAATTCAAGGAATAACCAATCTGAGAGACATAATATCAGGTAGCAGCTCATCAATGGTCCTCACTGTGTTCAGGGCCTACATCAATTTCCTTCTAGATACTGAAATTATAGATGAGGAAACTGCAATATACTTCAGGAAAGCCTTACCTTCAAGGAAAACCAATTCCGATGGCTATGTACCTACTGACAGCGATGTGAAGAAGGCCTATGAAAATATTAAGAGTGAAAAAGACAGATTATCATTTCAGATCCTGGCTTTCTCAGGAATTAGGGTCACAGAACTTGTAAAGATGCTCAGGGAATTCGATTCATCCAAACTTATAACTGAAGATGAGATTTCAAAATATCCTCTGAACTACAACAGGGGGAATAAGAGATCCCAGTATGTTTACATGCCAACAGAAATTGCAATGAAACTGCACAGATTTTACATTCATAAGGACACGGTTTCATACAGTCTAAGGAAGTATGGGGTTGCCCCTAAATACCTTAGAAAGTGGTTCTATAATTTCCTGATAATGAATAACGTTCCAGAGTCAGTGGCAGATTTCATTGAAGGCAGAGCTCCGGAATCTGTCGGATCCATGCATTACCTTTCTAGGGTGAAGCAGGCGGACTATTGGTACAAGATGATTTTACTCCCACTAATCAGTACATTTGTTTAGATTAAAAAAACATTGACCATTGGTTTAAAGAAGTTGATGAAATCGTTGATAGTGTTATTCAACGATTCTGTAAACCTTTTTAGGATTTCCGCAAATGTCATAATTTCAAGTACAGAGGTAAAAGGCCATACAGTGTTTGACTCCCAGGTTGAATGTGTGAATGGACTAAATTCATTATACATGTCCTTTAGTTCGCTTATTGTTTTTTCTAATAGCATAGAATGACCAAGGATTCTGAGAGGCAACGTCGGTGGTGGAGGTGTTAAGATTATTTCCTGCCCTTTTAGTGCGGTGCAAAGTCGGTCGTAAATATTCATCGATGATTGCTTATCAACAATCCCAGATTCGGTAAGAGCGGCGATAATTTCTTTAGAACCTATTTCCAGAAGGTCTCTCTCTTTATTAAAATCAATTATCATTAATTTAGACTGTTTTTTACGCTTCTCGTTGTATTTTGATAAGGTCGATGTAGAGAGAAACTTACCATAAATGATTGCATATGACGCTATGGACATATTCTCATGCAGTTTTTTAATGAATATTTTTGCTTTATCTGTCGTAATACTGTTTTCATTCAAAATATGTTTTAATGCTTCATTGTCAAGAATCTGTTTTTTGTTAGAAACTTCTTTAATATTGAGATTGTGTTCCTTAGCTTCTTTGAAAGAGCCTTCCTTAAATATCGCCATTAGGTCCATATCTTTAGCTCTCCGATCTATTTTGAGAATCTTCAGCGTCAACTGGTCCCAGAACATATGTGTGGTAAGACCCTCGATAATTCTTCGCATTTCAGAGAAACAAGCCGGAAAGTCGCCAATCTGCGTTAGCGATCTGAGTGTATTACACTTTAATCTCAACTCATTGAGGTAAGTAAGATTATAAAGCGTGTAAGCAGGGTCTTTTTTACTTTTTTTGCTCTCTCGAGTAACAGTGCTGTATATTTCAGATATGGCATTATTGGTAGTTTTTTCAATTATATCAATAGAGTCAACAATTTGATTTATGTAGGCTCCTGACTTGTTTTTTATATTTTTCACGTATCTTTCCATTTTATTTTCAAAATTCTGCTTACCTTCTTTAATAGAACGCTGGATGAGGAAGTTCCTACAAACGTAAATATATCCAAAGGTCTCCCAGAGCTCCTTTTTCTTGCTGGAGAGTTGTTCGAGGAATTGAGAAAATATTACCCAATCTACTTTTATCTTTAATCCCAAAGTAGAAGACCTGCTAATTTCTCCCCAATAATATTTGTCAAGAGACGCTCTAATGAGATTTTTTGGGATATTAAGCTCATTAGGTATTGCATTATTCCATTTTTCAATTTCTTCCAGTGCCTTTTTCTTAAAGTCTGCATGATTCAAAGAGACTTGTCCTATATCATCTAGGGTCTTTACTAGAGAATTTACAACAATGGAAGGAATATCTGCAAACTGTCTATTGCTAATTCCGTGATGCAACCTAAAATATTTTCCCTTATACGAGAAGTAGCCATAAGAGGGCCAATCATCGCCATTTTCCTTTTTCATAAGAATATAATTAGTTGAAGATATTTCAATGTCTCTGCACTCAATAAACTCTTGCAATTACCTAACCTTGCTCTTTACCCTTATCTACCGTTTCAGTATGACAATGAAATATGAGCAATGAGTTATCAAGACATGTTGTAGGCTATGCCAGAGTTTCAACCAGGGACCAGGACCTGACATCCCAGGTTGAGAGGATCCAGAGATACATTTCAGATTATGGCCTTATCCCGGCTGTGGAAGGTGCGATATTCCAGGAGAAGATGTCCGGTGCATCGAATCAGAGGTCTGAGAGATCCAGGATTCTCAAGCTGGCAGAGCAGGGAAAGATTGAACTGGTTGTATGCACCAAGCTAGACCGATGGGGAAGATCTCTCAAGGACCTCATTGAGACAATGAACTTCCTGGAATCCCATAATGTGAGCATGATATTCCTGGACCAGAACATTGACCTGAGCTCACCAATGGGAAAGATGCTCTTCCAGATTCTTGGAGCTGTTGCGGAATTTGAACGTAACCTGATTGTTGAAAGAACTCAGGAGGGCAGGATGAGGGCAATGCTTCACGGTACCAGGTCAGGCAAACCCATGCATGGTCCACTGAAAGATATTCCTGAAAAGGTCATAATTCAGAAATATAAAGAAGGTGCATCAATAAAGGCCCTTGCAGCAGAATACATGGTATCGCCAAACACAATAAAGAAGAGGCTTATTCTTAGAAATATCCCTATCAGGACGTGGAAGGCATGAAAATCTGAAGTCTCAAGGATAGCAAAATAGCAGAGGAAATGTTCTGCCCAAAAATACTAAAAAGAAACTTCCTCAAAAGACGGAACTACGTTAGTAGGTGTTTTTGTAAACCTCGTCGTGTGCCCCAATGTCAATAAATACAATTTTGCACGGATCCTCATCGTCTAGTCTGTAAAGTATGACTATTTTCTGATTGTTTACCTTAACAGCACGCAAACCCCTTAGCCTAAAACCCTTGGTTTCTCCAATTAATGGGTTTTCCTTTACTTTCTCTATCTTCTTCCGAATCTGTTCCTTTATTGATGCGTCTTTTATGCCATGAATGTATGCTTCAATAGCGGATACGTCCATGGAATAATTACTGCAAGCCAATCAATCAACCTATGAAAAGAGAGAATTTAATTCAGAATCCTCTTTTACAATGTGTTTCCCGTAAACATGATTCTTCTTATTGTAGTCGTCCTTTCTGGCTGCGGCCTCCCAAAAATCGTCAGAATTAACCTTACTGTAATACCATGCGTATCCATCAAGATCGATGGGATCGTTGAAATTTTCAGCTTCAAGGAAAGGCTCGGTTTTGTCAGCTTCTTCTTGAAGCTCTGCTCCAGTTTTGTCGCAATAAGGGAGTAAAACAGAATCTATCTGCTGAGAAAGGTCGTTGTCCTCTATGGGATTAACGCTTTCTTTATCGATGAGCTCTGATACCTTGCTTGAATAATGGCCGTTTGCTTCTTCCCTTAACACTATGTTTTCATCAAGATCCTCTATATTCCTTATGTCCACCGAATATGGACCATAATAGTATTTCTTGAAAGAAAGGTCTGACAGTCTCTCCCCATGCTTCTTTATATATTGAATTTCCGCTAAATAAGCTAATTTCTGAAGCTTCTTCTGAGGCAGCGGTCCATATTTCTTTAAAAGGTACTCGACGAGTTGTACGCCGGAAATCATACATTGTCATACAAAATAAGTTATATAAGTTTACCCCGTTAATTCGATTGCGAAATGATTTTATTCTGACCTCTTATAATTCGATTTAAGCCCTTTTTCAGGGCTCGGTAATAGAATATTACCTGCTTTTTTGGCATTTCTATACCATGAAATGGATCCAAATTATGGCCATAACTCGTGCATATATTTTGGGCATAATTGTTTCCTTGCATGCGCACCGGACCTGAGATTAGGGCACGGCATCCGCCGAATCGCCAGGAAATACCCTTTATTTCAGTTTGGAATGAAAAACATTGGTCCGATTTCACAGGCCCTCGAGTGTGAGATCTCAGCTGATATCAGGGAAAGAAATTCGGTTATTGACGAATTATATTACAATGAAGAGAAAGAACGCTATCAGTGCCAAAGCCGCAGCAGCTGAACCAACAACCTTTACCGTGTAGGTTTGAAAGTTCGTCATGGTTAATTACAAACGACTCGTACGATATTAATGTTACCTGAGGTCTCTGCTGAGCTCAGGACAAAAAATTCAACTATTTATTTGGACAGCATTATGGATGAAATAAAGCTATGAGCACCAGTCCGGTAATACAAATTGCCAGGATGGCGAAAGCTACTCCCTGTTGAATGTCGTATTTCAGGTTTCTACTGTTGTTCTTTGCACCGGCCACGTTGTTATTAAGTATCCTTGTTATTTATAATTTCCCCTTTTTCTCATCCTGCACTGAAAGATCTTCTGCTGCAGCCATGGCTTCATCCTCGTGGACTGTGGGTTCCTGTGGTTTTTGTCCTGGAAGATCTTCCCTCAGGGTATTTAAATCGGCAGTAATACTTCCGTTTTTCTCTCCGGACTCGCCCTCATGGTCTGTACCCCTATACCCCTCTCTCATGAGATCGGAGCCCTTTGACCTCACTTTCATTACCTGCAAAAGTTATGCACCCATGCCATGCGCTGCATAACGACCCTTTGTTTTTCCAGACTTTCTTTGTTATGCATTACCCTTATTTCCCTCTTCGTAAGTTATGCATCGTATGTCTAACTTCAGCAGAACAACGGTTTCATTACCCAATGACCTGAAAGAATACCTTGAAAGGAATGGCGTGAACGTTTCAAAACTTTTGCAGGATGCCATAACTGCCAGGATGCAGAGAGACATCCTCCCGGACTGGTACTATTCTGACGAACTGCCGAGGAAGGAGGAGTTAATGAGTTTCGTCAGGATCCTTGAGGACAACGAGAAGAACGTCAGGGCACTGCAGTTTTATTACCATCGCCTCACCACAGACTTTAGCCAGGAGGATCCAAAGGTCCAATCGCTTGCGGCTTTCATAAGGGACCTTGCAAACGTAAACCATCCGGAATATTCTACGACCGTAAGGAAAGCGCTGGAACATGACGCCGAAATCAGCGACTGGATCTTTGGAGACTCGGGCCTCCTGTTCCGGAAAGTGAAGTTAGAATCCGACATCGTGAAACTGGAGGAAAAGAAGCAGCTCATTACCAGTGGCCTCAATGACCAGATAAAGAAGCTGAACCGAGAGATCTCCGATCTCAAGAAGGGCGATGCCTATTACAGGGATGAAGTCAGGAAAGCAGAGGAGGAACTCGAGAACATAAACGGCGAAAAATACCGGATCGAGCTGAAGATGGGTGAATACAAGAGCATGGAGAAACTCATAAAGGAGAACGACAAGCTGAAAAGCGAGATATCGGGGCTGGGTGACCGCATAAAAGAGATATCCGGTGAATACCAGGGTAAAATAGACAGCATTACGGCAGAACTTGCCAGTTCCAGGGAAGCATACCGGAAGCTCTCAACCGGGTTCACATCACTGGACCGGAGCAGCGTAACTTACCTGTTCAAGGCAATGACAAAGAAAATGAAATCCATCCACACCATGTTTTATGCAAGCTGCAAGGTAATGGAGAACGAGACACTAATCAAGGTCCCATGGATCGTGGATATCCCGAAGACAGAACGATAATGAGAGTGAAATTTATAAATTCAAGCAGGTTCGGTTGTCATGGCAAAATGCCCTAAATGCGGAAAGGATCTTAGCCCAGAAGATTACGTACTGGAAGAGGATACCAGGATACCATCATATTTCACTATGGGGAACAAGGCAATACCGGTATCCTGCAGGCATTGTGAAACACTCCTGGGTTTCAAGCCAGGATAATAGGAATGGTGAAGAGGCCCTACTTTAAACGCTACCCGTTCAGCCTTTTTATCAAGATGGCGATTCCGGAGCTGAGGATTGAGGGCAGTAGCTGCCGATTGTACTTCATTGCTGTACATTGGGAAAGCGATTATTAAGGGTAATGAGACCCAAAAAAATCAACTCGAAATCTGGTTTAAGAAAAATTCATGAAAAATACTTCCAGGCGTTTTAAATGTATGTAATATGTCAGTGGGTATAGGAATCAGAGGATGTCTTTGAGAATACTGGTTTTCTTTCTGTTTATCCTTCTGGGTGCTTTCTGTCCCTGAAGGGCTTGAGGTTCCTGAGTGAGTTTGGGTTCATTCTTCTCTTGGGTTTTGCCTCATCCTTCTCTGAGTCTGAAAGTGAGTGCAGCATCCTCTGGACCTCCTTCTGCTTCTTCCTGATTTCTCCATCCCGTTTCTGCTCGTATGCATCTATTAGCCACTGTGGCGGAAGGTTGAATTTCACCGTCTTGACTGTTATGGTTTTCGCACGGAGGCCGAGGTTAGGAACCTGCACCCTCGGATAGACAAGGAAATCCTCACCCCTCCTGAACGGATTCGGTTCCGGCAGTTTAACCTTGAAGACTCCCTGCTCCTTCGTGGCCTCAAAGAAGATGTTTATGAGGCCTCTTGTCTGTGCGTCTATGTAGTTCCATTTTGGCACCGTTATGAAGGTTATGAGATTACGATACCTGAAAGACTGCGCAACGATGGATATGGCCTTGTTCTGGACGGTCTGCCAGTCCCTTGCGTTCATGAACACTCCGGCATCGTCAAGAATGACTGAATTGCCTTTCTTCAGGTCACCGTCGACAACGTAATCAACAAAGTCCGAAACATCGAACATCACCCTTCCCTGGTTGAAGGTGGCATCACATGTGTACGCAAGCTCCAGCGCCGAATAGGATTTGCCGCTTCCCCTTGGTCCTACGAATAGACCGAGGACATCCATGTTCCTGGCTATTCTTTTGCGGATCCATGGCATGAGCCAGGTGTCATACTTGCTCCGTGAATACCGAGGATCCTCAAAGGGGAGTCTTGTCATCGTCACCATCCCATTTCTCAGCGTCCTTCTCCTGGTAGACCATTGAGGACCCAAAGAGAAGGTTGTTATCGTCTATTACATAGTTGAGATGCCGGAACCAGTCAGTAAGTACAGTGTATATTGCCGGTGCCGAATCAACCACGGCCTTCTTTCCTTCCCTGGCCTCCGCATCCTTCAGCTCCTTCAGTATCCTCGAGAAGGACTCCCTGTAATCCATGTTTGCCCGGGAAAGCGGTTCAAGGACCAGGTCCATTGCGGTAAGCACGCTCTTCAGCTGTGCAACATTTCTCATCCCCGGACCCTTTGATATGAGGGTTGTGGCCTCATCGTACAGTTTCGCCAGGGATCTCTCTCCAACCGTCCTTACGAAATCATCCATTTCACTCACCCCTTACAGTATCGGAATCTTCATCATCAAAAAACATGTCCTCAAAATCGTCCTGGGACAGAAAGCTGTCAAACTTTCCCTTGACCCTTAGCTTCATTCCCTCACCGTCCTCAATAAGATCTCCGGACAGTTCCTTCTCTATGCTGTGATGCCTGCTTCCAGTCAGGCGGAATGTTGCCTCACTCATCACCACTTTATCCCCAGGATCCTCAACCTCACAAAATGCATTGCCTTCATTTTTGAAGAGTGTGAAATCCTCAAAATGCCTGCATTTAGGTTCTGTCATCAACCTGTTAATCATGGTCACAGCACCACAGTAGGGGCAGCTGACAGGTAAGGAGGGGTTCAAGCCTGGTTCTGTCCTGGACTGTACCTTCGTTACGTTCTTCATGGATGCAGATAACCAGGGAGGAAAATAAGGGTAATCACCTGTTCATGGCCTTGGTGAATGCCATGATTTCTGCGCTAAGGATCGAGATCCTGTAGCTGCTCATCTTCACCACAGTTCCGGAGGTATCGATATCATTGCCGGAATCAATGTCATTGAGGAACCTGTCTACGTTCAGCTTCAGGTTTTCCCATTCTGCCCTTAACTCCTTAAGGGAGTAAGACAGGCCTTCGATTGCGCTCTCACGTTCAAAGGCCCTCCTGCTCATGCCTCCACCCGTGCAATGCCCATGATTCTCTGCCACTTCCAGAATACTGAAAGTATCTGGCCCTGTGAAAGTAGCTTGAAGTGCCTGAGATCGAAAGGGAGCGTGTGCTCGTGTATGAAGTCATAAACCTGGTATCCGGATTCTGGATCCTTTCCCGTAATGCTGACATAGAAATCACACAGCTGCATGAACTTCTCAGTCCTCCTGGTCAGGGGTTTCGGCATGAAGCTGTCCAGTGTGACCATGGCAGTGTGGTCCATCATGCGCCTCCCTGGAATGCCGCGTTCAGGTCAGTTACAAGCGGAAATTTTCCTGAGGATTGCCCATAACCGGAACCTGAAAAGGGGTAGGGGTATCCCGTAATACCCTTCTGACCCTTCGAAGTATGACAGCTACGACAAACGGACACAAACTCTTCTAAAAATGGCATGTCTGTCATTGGATATGCCTCTTCTTTGCAAGGATCTCTTTTCCCCTTGCCCTGATTCTCTCCTTCTCATCTTCCGGCAATGCGTCCCATCTTGCCCTCGCGGCATTAATGCGGTTCAGCTCCTGTTCAAAATATCCTTGGAATGGCAGCATCTCTTTCAGGTCCCGTGGCATGGATTCCCAGTACCTGTGCCTTGTCTGCCTTGGCATGGTGCACCTGGGATCTCCCTCAATTTCAGACCTTTTCTCAATCATGGGGTCCAATGGGCATTTTGGAACAGGGCATGATTCGAACCTCGAGCAGTATCGGGATGTCAGGATTGAATCCTCACCGATTGCCTTGTTCCTTTCCCCTTTAGGGATGATTTTCTTCTCCTTTGTCGTAGTTGTCAGGTTTGAGTGGTAATGCGTGATGGAATTTGCCGTACCCCTTACATTACTGCCTTCATTATGAGGCAAAACGTCAAGAGTCGATTGATTGTTCATGGTTGCACCTCCCGTCCATCTTGACATTCAGGTATTCCCTGTGTCTCTGCACCCAATGGTGTTCTGCTTCCATGCCATCGCCGGCCTTCAAGCCCTTCATCCGTTTTCCTACAATTATGTGCCGGTCAAGCATGGGTTTCGTGAATGAGCCTTCTGCCTTTCTATGGGATATCCTCTTCTGGTTTTTTACAAGATCTTCATTCTGGAAACGCTTGAGCTTGCATATCTCCTCGTCCCATTGCCATACACCGAACTCGTTTGAGAGTGGGCATAGCTGGGCATCGCAGCTTTCCCATCTATGGCAGTCCTCTGGCTGTATCATTTCTCTTCTTTCCATGTCACAACACCGAAACCGTATCAATTGCATGCTTCATGACAATCAGCACCCTCTTGTTCTGCACCTCCAGGGCTATGTCATACTGCCCGAATCCCCTCATTATGCCAGACTCGATCCTGCCGGATCTGAGTGTTACGGTAACCGATTTGCCGACCTGGGCTCTTCCGAAGTTGTCTATCGTTTCTTTGCCGGTGTCGTATCTCCTGGTTGCTTCGGATCGCTTTTCCATGTCAGGCAATGTTTTGCCGCCAACCGTCCTTTTCCTTTCCCGGTTATCGTACATTGACGCTTACCTCTCTTGAAGGTCCAGCGGAGATCTTTCCGCTCCTGACAGCAGCTATCAGGGATTCAATTCCCTCTATGGAGTAGTCGCCGAGTATAAGCTCCACTATGGATGATGTTGTGCTGAATAGTGCCTCCGAAAGGAAGTGCTCAGAATTGAGTAGTCCAGTCAGCTTCTCTTCATCCCTCCTCAGGATAGTTATCTCTTCCAAGCAGTTGAGAAGGAAATCCATATCCTCAGGCTTCAGGATCGATCCAGTCATAGCTTCACCATCCTTATGGATCGGATCTGCTGGAAATGATATCCATTCGTGGCGATTGCAGGGATGTAGGTATAGGCAACAGCAATATCCGGTTCGTATATTTGCACCTTCACCGACTTATTGAAGGTGTCAAACTCCAGGGCTGCCTCGTCCACAAGCCTGAACCCGAAATTGGCCATGAGTTGATTTGCCTCGCTTTCCAGGATATCTGATGGGTAAGGCCCATAGATGGATGGAGGATCCCTGTCCTCGTAGATCCTTCCTGCCCATTTCATCTCCAGGTTTCTTAGTGACGATTCCAGCTGGTGCAATTTCCTCTCTTCTGTTGCGGTTCCTCTGCACAGGGCGGTCCTAGTAACCGGAACGGCAAGCCCTACTCCCGTTTCCGATATCCTTTTTTGTTCTGCTTCCATATTCTCATGCCTCCATATTGGTGGTGTCATGGCCTCTCGTCTCTATCATGCTGGCGGGAGGCCTTGACTGTGAATTCTCAAGCATTCTCTCAAGGGCCTTGAGTGCCCTGTCGTATCCCCTGGTTCTCATCAGCGTGATTGCCGTGCGTATCCCCTCGCTGAAGCCTATCTCATAGAACCTCTGGTCCGGTTGGTCAACCATGCTATGATACCTCCGTCCTTCTTGCGATGCCCCTTTCAGCAAGCAGCAAAGCCAACCTTGGATCCAGGTAGACCAGGTCCTGTTCATGCAGGTACCAGTTCCGGTCCGTCCAGGCAACGCTGAAATCCTTCAGTATGAGGACCAGAACTGAGGATTCCGCTTTGTTCTTCCCGGCTTCCGGGGATGCGTTTTTCTCTTCCCGGAGAAAGCTGTCGAAGGTGAGCTGGGTCATTGTTGGTCCCTCCCAATGGGTTCCATGTGCTGCGGCACGAATTCCCTTACCGAGAACGACATTATTGCCCTGCTCTTAGGAAGAACGTACTGGATCTCTCCGGAAAACATGACTCTCTGCCCCTGCCTGAAATCTTCCAGCCTGAAAATCAGGACGTTCATAAAAGGGAGGTAGTGAATCTCGTAATACTTGACTCCCTTTGACATGGCGTAATCGTATGTCTCCCTTGAAATGGTAAAACCCCCGAATCTCCGATAGTAATGCATCTCATCTCTCTCCAGGACCAGGTAGAGAGAATCGAGGTATCCTGAATTCATGCCGTTGTTGAACACCCAGGGTCCCCGGAGTTCTATCATGAGCTTCCCTCCACAATATCCCTGTACCCATATCCGATCCCTTTCCTGACTACGGTGCCTTTGGATACCTCTTCCTCGAGATGCTTGTAAATGAAAGCCTCGGACCAGTCAATAGTTTGGGGGCGTTCTCTGAAGAGTTCATGGACTGTCTTGAATTTCTTTGAGCTATTGAAAGTGCAGTCAATTAGGTGTTTGAGGACAGGGTCCATTGAAACATTATCTGCTGTTTTGGTTTCTGTTATGCCCTCTCCTGATTCTTTATCCGTTTTGTCCTTAGATTCTTCAGGAATTGGTGTCTCCTGGTTCGTGGAGTTTTCTGAAGACTTCCATGGGCCTTCTATTTTCTCCTTCTTTTCCTTCACCATTGAAGATTCAGTTGCTTTGAGGGCCTCCATTTCCGAATTCTTTGACCGGGAATCCTCCATATGTGGGACTATGAACTTGATGTAGTTTTCAAAGTCAGTTATTATAGACCATACTGGTCCTGAATTTATCCTGGAAAGTTTCACTTCAAACCCTAGTAATTCGCCTATTGACTGGAGGTTGTATGCCTCTCCTGCAATCTTAGAAATTTCCTTTGCAAAGGCAGTGGTAAGGATTACCTGCTGCACACCCTTTGTATCCTTGAAGATCTGCCATGGAACCAGACCGGACTTAATCGCTACCTCAATCTTTTCCGCAGCTGGAACATTGGTTCGGTCGTCATAGTCCGGATATTCGTTGCCCCCTGCACTCGTTTTGAGTATCCCTGTTCTTCCGATATTCCGTGAATGAGCATCAAGGTTTGACCTGTACAGGAAAGTTCGGATCTCCTCCCTTATATCCCGGTCCAGGTCCTCAATCGATGTTGGTTCTGCGTGCAGCCCTACAAATTCCGGAACATCCAGCCCTGCAAAAGCATACATTTCTCGTAGAATTGATTCACCGAATGCCTCAAAATCGGAAGTCAATATTTCAGGATTTGCGAGCACCTTTGATGCCACATACTGTCCGATTGGCTCAAGCTGTGGGTACAGCTCATTTTCCAATTTCTGGAATTTCTCCTTTTCGGCCAGGCTGGCATGGATCTGCTCATTGCTTCCGGACTCGTATGTCGCCATTCTTGACAGGATGGGAGCTGCACCCTTTGGCGGCTTTACGTTTGAGGCTATGGCAATGGAGGCCAGGGCCTGGAATGCTCCCCTGTCACTGGTCTGCCTTGAAACGAGGCTCTGCATTGCATGCTTCAGGATGCCGATTACAGGCACGTTCTCACGTCCATCAGATTTCAGGAAAAGCCCCTCTCCTTCGTCCACAATAACCGTGAAAGTCCCCTGTTCGAGCCTTTCACCTATCCTGGAAGGAGTATCTGCTTCAGCACCGGAGATAAAGAAACCGTGGTTGCTGCTTTCCGGGTCCCAAAGCCCCCATATGCCATGATTCATCAGCATCAATGCAGTCTTGGAGGTTCCTGTAATTCCATAGAACATGAGGTGCTGTGGGTATATTTTCTGCTGGCGGAGATAGTATGAAAACGGAGCGGAAAGTGAGTGTTTTACCACAACGGAAAAACGCTTCAGGCTCTTTGGGAATTCACCAGATATCCGGTTGAGTGCATTGAGAGCAGTCTTGAGTTCCTCTCGAGAGACCTCCCTTAATCGGTATCCAATTGAAAATATCCCATTAGTGTGGGGATTCTTGTAAAAGCCAGGCGTATCCATACCAGTTAACTGCTCTGCCTTTCCGGATTCGACGTATGCAGCTATGGCCTGACGGAAGGTATCCATGGCATGCGTCTTGTCCATGACTAGCCCTAGCTGCTCCAGGGTGGACACCGCATCCTTGTCGGTAGAAGGTCCTATGTGGATCCTTGATGAGTTTATGCCTGAAATTGCATCAAACTCGACCTTGCGGGCCTTTCCTGGAAGAGTTGGATTATAAATTTTCACGTTTTCCGGGATAGCCTTTATCATGAAGTCACTGTCAGATACCGTCAGAGTCTCAACTTCGGCATCCCCATTAACCTGGACCTTCAGTGTGCTGTCGTATATCGCACGGTTCTTCGGGTCAGCGACGAGGATGTGTGAACCATCAGCATTCAGCGGTGCAGTTATTGCCCCCTCATCCTGGAGATTCTTCAGGTATTCGGCCACTAGCGGATGAGTGTACTGCTGCACCTCTGCACTCATGGTGTCATGCTCGGGAATTTTCATGAAAAATTCGATCCGCTTGTCGTGTTCGAGATTTTTATAGATTCCAACCTTGGACGCTGCCATGAACGGATTGAAGTTACCAAAGAAGTCAAGGCCGTTGTTCAGTGCCCATTCAGCGATCTTTTTTTCAACCTCTTCAGCGGTCCCCTCCTCGGCTTTGGTCTTGCCAAAATATGCATTGCTGTATTCATCATCCAGAAGCCTGAGCATCTCACGCTTTGCCCTGACGAGTGCAGGATCGACCTTGATTTCCTCATCTCCGAAATCTGCTGTTTCAGGAACTTTGCGAGATTTTCCGCTATGCTTATTTACTCCTTTCGTATAGTTAGAATTGGTCATAACTTACCTCCTTTGTTTGGGGTGTATGACGGATGAGGAGACTGAACCGAGGGGATGCGGAACAATCTCAATTGGCCCTTCGGGGCCCTCTTTTTTATTGTCATTGCTTGGGTACCTCCAACTCCTTGTCTTTAAGGGGCTTGTAACCAGGTTCAAAATTAAGAGCAGCAATAACCATGAACCTCGAAACGGACATTCTATAATTTCTGGCCTTATCTTTTATCATGGCCTTTTCCACGGTTCCTATTGACAGCATGACCTTAGACCTTGATTCATAGACTGACATACTACTAAGGTATATACATACTTGACTAAATAGTTGTCGCATTGTTCCATAAGAAGTATATATATTCCAATTCATTACTAAACATGGCTTCCGACAGAATCGCAGTTAATTTTAGCTGTGAAGAAATGAAAACACTACAGAATTACAGGACTCTTTACCTGCAATCTGGCTATGACCTGACAGAGATACCGCCCTTGAGTGAAATACTTAGTGGACTAATATTGGAAACTTCCTATATGATTTCAACTAACGATGTAAGAAAAAAGGTATTTCTCAATATGTTTCTAAAAAGAAGAAATATTCCGATAAATGAAGTAATAGAAGAAGAGTTGGATGTGTTAGATGACCTAATTGGATCCGAGACGTCCTTAATTGATGTTGTTCCCCGTAAGAAAGGAATTTACGAACGGATTTCTGAAATGGTTATAAATTCTGAAGATTCCAGTGTAGACATATCTTCTGTTAAATGCTCTTACAACGGTAAGTACATCTTTAGTCCTAACGGAGAAACGAACACCTCACTCGAGGAGATATACAAGATTCTTTCTAAGCTTGTTTCCACTCTGAATAAAGAGATAACTCTTCCGGAGATAGTAAGGGAAAGTGTCCACTTTATAATAGATAATAAGGTACGAAGCGCAGTGTTTATGGCATGGACATATTGCGGCATGCTCTATGGATTGAGTCCCGCTTCCACACTAAAGGTAATGCACAATTATTCAGCTCGAACAAAACCAAAAGACTTTAAGAGAATCACTTCCCTCTCCGAAGATGAAAAGAAACAACTGTCATTGGTGGTAAAGGACAAAGAAATTATCCAGAGGTTTATCAAGAAATTTGATAAATTTGGAATCAGAGATTTTCTAAAGTTAAAGGCCTTATACAAGAGAGAGTTTAATGAGTGGTGGAGCAAAAGCGCGGATTTCAATTTTATTTGGGGAATGTCAGGATTTACTGTATGCTTTTTCTCAATTTACAACAATATATATTTCCTACCAGACCTGCTCTTTTATGTTGATAAAGCGAAATGGTATAAAGTAGGTTCTGTGCTTTCTAGGGAGTTTAGTGCACTACTTAGTGAGGCATCTTTGTTAGAAAATTGAACTACTCCTCCTCTATTAATTTAGATGATTTGAGTGCTATCCTTGAGTAACAACGCTATCTCACCATGACTTAGCCCATTTCAAGGAAGAAGTTTAATAATTCATTTAATTTATAATGATTCAAATGTAAAATTTGTAAAATTTGTAAAATGGAAGAATTTTGATTGTAAACTCTGTATTCCCTAGCAATGTAAAATTTGTAAAATTTGTAAAATGACATGCACACACTTCATGTGCGCGCGAGACAATGACAATATTTAACACGGTTAAAACATGATAATTATTATCATGGTAAGACGATCCTCATGTCTCATGGTAGTATGCATGCAGAATCGTTTTACAAATTTTACATTTTTTACAAATGGCTTTTCCCTAGGCTCGAAAAGTGTAAAATGACAGTAAAATGGGATTTTACAAATTTTACAAATGTCTATTTATAAGTGATATTATTCCTATACGCTATTTACACAAAATTCCAGAAATAAATATCTTTATTCAAGAATAAAACCATGAATTTCATTAATTCGAGTGTGTCACTATGCGTATAGTGACACAAAAAAAGAGGGTGAGTTTGTTCGTTGACAGTGAGCTTGCAGAGAGTGCCAGAGCCTATGGGCTTAATCTTTCCATGTTCATGACCTCCTGCCTGAAAGCCTGGCGAAGTAACCCGTCTTTTCTTTTGCATGCGGAGTTAGAAAAATTCAGAGTGGACCGGTCGGGATTTGAACCCGAGGCCTCCTGCTTGCGAAGCAGGCGATCTACCGCTGATCTACCGGCCCTTTTATAGAATTCAGTTGATCTCCTGCCCTATATAGCAAATCCGTGCTATCATTGCATCCAGCTGTATGTTGTCGCTGGATCCCTCGACAAGGCGAAACTCAGCGTCTCCTAATGCCATTATCACCTGAATCTTTTGCTTTGCTGGCATGTTCTCTCTCCGGATTGCCGAGTGTATGCCCCTGACAATGTCGATTCCGGAAAGGCCCTCCTCAATAAGCATCTTGTCAAGCATTTCCCTCGCGTCGTTGAACAGGCCGGCCAAGGAAGCTGCTGCGAGTTTTCTGAAAGCCTCCTTGTTGGCCATCCCCTGTATCTCAAATATATTCATGGCTCCAGAGTTACCTGACGCCTTAACAGACTGGAGAACATTCAGTGCTCTTCTCATGTCTCCCTCAGAGGCCTCTGCAATGGACATAAGCGACTCGTTATCAATGGTGAGTTTCTCCTGATCGGATATGTACCTTAATCTCTTTACCATCTCCTCTGGTTTCACGGGTCTGAAGCGCATGACCACCGTTCTTGATTGTATAGGGGGTATAATCTGGGAGGAATAGTTGCATGAAAATATGAATCTTGTAGTGGAGGAGTATACTTCCATGGTTCTCCTCAGCGCGGCCTGGGCCTCCGGAGTCAGCTGGTCAGCCTCGTCCAGGAATATTATCTTGAATCCAAGTTCATTGGACGCCATTATACGGGCGAAATCCTTTACATTCTCCCTTATAACATCTATTCCGCGCTCGTTGGACGCATTCAATTCAAGTATGTTCTGCTTCCAGTCCTGGCCAAAAAGTTCCATGGCAAGCGCAAGAG
>JAJYZU010000136.1 GCA_021799755.1 Thermoplasmata archaeon | reverse complement strand
CCTCTCGACATCCTTGTCTTCCCACAGATGGGCGTACTTTTTTTCCTTACCCATGTTTGGAGAAGTTAGGCAACCTATTTAAACATTATTCTGAACCAAAATAGGTTTAGAATCCGACCGGTCCATTCTGTTAAAATAAGAGATTGTGGTTCTTGACTGCACAATCTGGCTTTGCATAGTGCAGAATCGTAGTATCTATGTAATTCTTGTGCTGTACATTTTCAATTATCCAAAGGAAAATAACTACGCCGAAATGCAATTTTCATTGCGACTCATGAATACGAAAGTGCCTTTTCTTCGATACCGGTAATTTATATGACAGTACCATAGTGGCAGCAATCAAGTTTAGAGCCACCAAAATAAGAACGATATCTTTTGGGCCTAAGGAAATGATTGAACCAATGCTCAGGCCGATGGACATTGCAACTGTGCCCTGCAGTGTCCTCAAAGCAGAACCTACGATCCTGTTTTCCCGGCCAAGGCTGTTCATTGTGTAGGATGTGTTTGATGTGGTTGCAAAGCCCGATGCAATCCCAAGAAGAATTTCCGCAACAATCGAATTTACAAATATGGAAAGGGAGAACAGCGCCATACTCAGAAATGCAAGCATTGGCACAAGTTTTCTACCGAACCTGTCAGAAGATTTTCCCCCAGCAAGTGAAAAGAACGTGAATGACAATGGAAACAGGAGTATGAGGAGACCATACTGGAGTGAATTGTATCCAAGATATGCATAAAGAAAGACGAGATAAGCAGCGAAACTGTTTCTTGTTATTGAATGAAGAAAGCCGCTGATACTTGATTTCACGTATTCTCTCGGCAATCTAGCCTTAGAACTCATTATCAGCCCAATAACCACAATCGCGATCCCTGCCCAGAGGTTTAATGCAAGTACCACAACACCAGACAGCGCAAGACTCGGCCCAAATGCACTGCGTCCGATTGACGAATCCTGCTTTATGTCTTCACTCCTCAGGACGAGAACAAGACAGCCCAGCGCCAGCAATGAAGAGACCAGGAAAAGCACTTTCCAGTTGAGGAGAGCAACGAGGCCGCCTACTGGCAATCCGATTACATATCCTAAGCTCACGATGGTATGGTTAGTTCCTATGACGCTACCTCTCCTTGCATCTTCGCCGATGCTTGAAGCATATGCAAGGGATGTTGGCAGCACTATAGATGCACCAACGGCCTGCATCATTCTGAAAAACTCAATTTCCATGAAGCTGGAACTGAAGAAGATAAGGAGGCCCCCTATCACCAGCAAGAAACCTCCAAGGATCATGCCAAGTTTGAGGCTAATCCTTCCAAAAATCATGGCAAATGGAACAAATAGAAGAGCCTCTATCGCCACGTAAATTGTAACGAGCAAAGAAGCTTGAAAATGAGAGATGCCAAAATGACCGGAAAGTACCGGAACAGCAACCAGTATCATGGTTGCTTCAAATGTAGAAACGAATCCAAGGAGAGATGCGACCACTATGTCTTTACCGTTCATTCTGGAACCTTGATGAATAAAACTCATTGGAGTTGTCTAATAACATCCAACATGTTGTAATAGGCTCTTTCCTCTTTTATAAGATTGCTGCTGTCCAGTATTAGGTCATCTACTCCTTCATATTCAATTTTCTTGGGCTCAGCAACCTTGTTGTGCCCGTATCTTTGTCCTTGGAATGTACCTTTCCCAATCCATTCACCGAATCCTGTGCTTCCATTCCACGCGGTTCTTAGTAACTTAAACTCAAAATCAGGAATAGAATTCCATAATCCTTTGAGGTAAAGTTTGAATTGTTCTTTGCCTCTAACTATTCTCGGTTCTTCTCCTTGATGTTTGTAAACCATATCCTCGGAATATAATTCTAAAAGTTCCTCAGTCGCATGCTGGTTCCATCCTTCCATAAATTTTCGCTCGAAAGATTTGTGATCAAAAGTCATATCACTTACAACTACCAATTATATTTACGGTTATCGTTATAGCTCTTCCCTCTCCCAAATAGCAAGCCCCCAGCTACGTCTCTGTTTATTCTCCACTTCAGCTCAAGTGCTACCTGTCATGACGCTGAATATGACAAAGTATTCGCTTCTATGAAAAAAGTTGATGTCACGGAGTACAATCTGATTCGTCATGAACTTCCCATTATACTCGCCTAAGGAGCCGGATGGTGGTCTGTACCCGGGATATGGTGAGTAGGAGCTTACTGTCCACTCCCAAACTCAGTCGGGTCCTGATATGGCAGATTGAGAATCGCTCTGAACCGATGGGTGAAATTCATTGCTTTCCAGAAAATTTCCCTGATGTTCCAATTTGCTGTTCTTCATAGCATGCTCCCACTGTGACTCCGTCGGAAGCCTGCATCAGGCCCATCTAGCATAGGCATCCGCTTCGTAGTACGAAACATGCACTACCGGTTCATCCGGATTAACTTCCCGCCTGTCTGAGAGGATAAAATAATAGAAATCCTTTCCTTCTCTTTCCCAGTATAGCGGAGCTTCCCATCTGTTGCGGATCCTTTCCATCCATCTGACAGCCATAATTCCGGTCTTTCATAACCACCATCCAGAATGAACGCAATATACTCGCCATTTGTAACTGCTCTGTTTGCTATCAGGAATACAGGCACTATTTCATTATGCTGAGGCATCTTGTTGTCAAAGCAGAAACCTGTTCCTGCATGCCCTATCTTTTCGACGGATTCATCGAATTTTATCCACTCCAGTTCCACCACTTCTTTGCTGGAGGAATGAGCCCTCCTGGAATAAGAAGGATGGTAAGGGGATACAGAATAATTCATCTTCACATCCATCAGTAGAAGTTCCTGATGTTGCTGTTCGTGGTTAATTCCCAGTAGAACTCTTGATTTCACCTCATTAAGAATTCCACCATCTATGGATTCAAGCAGATCGATAATGGATGAATTCACCAATTCCCTGTATTCAAGCACATCCTCAAGAGATAGGCGGGATGTTGTTGATCTCGTTGGTTTCTGAAGAAATCTTCCTACTGTCTCGTAGTATGAATTGAAGATGTATCCAAAATTGCCATCATGTCTTTTGTATCCCTTTGCGAATGGTTCAAGAATGAATGTCTCAAAGAACCATGTGGTGTGTCCAAGATGCCACTTGGGAGGGGCTGGCATCTGGTGTGGCCTGAACCATATAATCATCTTTCTTCAGGGGCTTGCACAGTTCAAGCGTTTTTTCCCTGGTGTTTTTAAATGAAGCGATCAAATCTGAAACTTCATCACTCGTAATCTTCCGGATGTTTACCATTCGCATCATCTCCCATCTGAATTAAAAGCATCACAATAACCTCTTCCGGAACTCGCTGACCAAGTTCTTTTTTTCTGAAAAGTTAAGATTGTTCAACTTCCTCAATTGCGTCAATAGCGTTATCATAGAAAGCAACATAATTGCTAATGGCCGTGAACTCTTGGGCAGGTTCTGAATATTGCCATACTGCATCTGTAATTTCCTTGCCTCCAGTTCTGAGTGAATAATAATGTGCCCTTCCCTTGTATGGACATATAGAGACCGTATCTGTGGGTTTCAGAACATCAGATCTTACATCGGTAATAGGAAAATAATAGACAGGTTTGTGTCCGGATTCTTCAATAAGATATGCCTTATCTGTCCTGGCAATTTCTACGCCGCCCGATTTTACCACAAGCTTTTTCTGAACTTTCCTGACCG
>JAJYZU010000010.1 GCA_021799755.1 Thermoplasmata archaeon | reverse complement strand
CCCCATTCAAAAAGCCATTGCCTGGGAGAAATGATCGCTGTAAAGAGGTTCCCGCTGACTTTTCTTGTGTAAAGCCAGAATTCATTAACCAGCGGCATCCTCTTTACCCCGACAAGAATCTGGTCTGAAAGATTCTTGTCTGCCGCTGTGATGGACCATCTTGTTGGCACCATTTTCCTGTCTTTTTCCTTGCCAAGTGCACCAAGGCTCAGTATTCTGGCTATTCTCGACACATCAACGCCTGAACCGTAGAGGACTTTCATGGCCTCGTTGCTCCTTAGATCTGTGTCTCCATATACCCTCTCCACCACGTTGTCAAGTTTAGCGTTTCCGATCCTGATCTTGCTCAGGGGAGCAGAGGGCCCCATTGGCGGAGAATATTCCGAGAGAACGACATCCTTTCCGTCGAATGAACGATCCATCACCATCTCAACCTCCGTGGGTTTAGCGGATAGCCCGACCAGCTGAATGCTTTGGAGAAAATCATCCGGATTGGATGCAGTTTTCACCGAGATATTCCTCCCTCCCCTCATTATGGACAGCCTCATTGAAAGGAATTCCTCCAGATCCATGTTCAGCCACAAAGCAGGATTTTCATATATAGAAGTGTCTCCGTGGACAGGTGGTGTGGAAGGATATATAGTTACTTTCGGATAACCGAACCTGCCAATGAATACACTGGGCGGTGAAGAACCGTTAAGCTCTCTTCCCTTGATTGCATCGAATTTAGGTCTTATCAGGTTTCCTATGGAAACAGGGCAGTAGCTAAGCCCGCACAGCATTTTAGCCCCCCTGCACTTCACACACAGCGTTGGGGGAATTTTCATTGTTGTTCTGAATTCCATAATTTCTTATCTATCACATTACGGGTATATGAAAATTGCCTTAATCTCAAAGAAGTCCTTTAATTCCGGATATTTCCTCAAATGATCTTATCAGGAATGGATAGTCGGCTGGCTTTAGATCGTTTTCTTTTGCAGCATTCCTCAATGCCTTGGACCACCGGTCCAGGTCTTCCTCGAACTCCCGTATGCAGCGTTTCATCTCGTCATCGTCCGGTACGGTTGTACGATTCGCTCCGCTCTTTGCCGAATAGAATATGAATTTTGCCTCATCTGCCTTCAGAAAATAGTATCTCTCCGTGCCAATCATCACTTCCACAAATTCATTCTCTCTGAACATTATCACCTCATCTGCGACAGCAAGTGAGACCTCTCTCGCTCCCTCGCCGTCCCTCAAGTAACTTTCCGGAAATTTCCTGTTTCCTAGGGATGTCCATATTTCCATTGCTATTTTTTCCGGTGATTTGATCATTTTGCATACATGCTATGCAAGGCCATTTTTATACCTATCGCTCCACTTTCACCGCTCACTGATATTCATGATTCTATGCTTCCGAAAGCATCCTCACGGTCTCTTTCCTCTACCATATGATTATTATTTCCAGCCATTAGGGATAAGATATTATTACTGCTGCAAATACTCTATTTCAATGATAGGCGCTATACTTGCCGGGGGGTTTGGCAAGAGGCTCAGGCCTTTGACAGACAAGATACCCAAAGCATTGATAGAGATAAGCAAAAATTACACCATAATGGACAGGCAACTGCTGGACTTTCAGAGAGCGGGTATAAATGTGGTATATGTTCTAACCAGCTACCTGGGCAGCGTCATCGAGGAGAGATATGGAAAAGAGTGGAACGGAATTAAACTTGTGTATCTGCCTGAAGAAAAGCCACTTGGTAAACTGTTCTCCTTGAGAAATCTCATAGGCGTCGCAGGTGACAGTGATGTAATCATGAGAAACGGGGATACCGTTTCTGATATAGACATAAATGAGTTCATCAAGTTCTCTGAGACCTCCAACTATTCCCTTGTAATTCAAGCCACGAGAATGAGGAGCCCTTATGGTATTATCGAAACAAGCGGTAACCGCATTACCGGCTTCAGGGAGAAGCCTCTGCTTGAAACACTCATAAATTCTGGATTATACTACATTAAGAAAGATGTGTACCCTTACTTTTTGAAGGAGTATGAGGAAAAGGAAATTGAAACAACCGTTTTCCCCCTTCTGGCCGAGAAAGGGCTTGCCGGGATCTTCCATGACGATTCTTTCTGGATAGGAATTGACAGTGACAAGGACCTGGAGACTGCCAGAAATTATTACGAGGGGAGGGTTGATATGCTTTGGGGCAATTTGAAAACAAATTTCTCTGGTAAGAGCTTCACTTTCTGTACTTACGATATCTATGCCGGTGAAACACTGGAGATGGAACATGAAGGCGGCATAATGAGAGTGACCAAGGGAAACCTTACTGTGTCCGGGAAGACGAAGCTTGCTGAAGGCAGTATAACGGAAATTGCCGGCAGATTAAAAATAAAGGCTGGTCCTAGGTCCATAATCGAAGTTGTTCAGAAAACTTAATAAAGATAATGACATAATGACCGGATTGCTAATGACTATCATAACGAGGGATTTGCTAATCCAAGCTCTCGATAATGTCTATGGCAAGAAAGGAATGGCCCGACACGATATAGAAGAACTTTCGGATTTTGTTCTTTCCTTCTTTGGTTATGAGGACTATGTTCTCGATAACATGCTTTCGGCTGCTGAGAGAGATGTGTTTTACAATCTTGAGGAATACGGCCTTCTGGAAGCAAAGAGAGAAGAGGTCAACATCATACGTGGAAAATCTTGGAGAATAAATCAGTGGACGTACAAGAAAAACAATATTCTGAAAGCTGCGAGTGTCAAGGAGGAGAAGAAGGCCTCCGAGAATCCATACGATGATATATTCAAGGCCATGGACGGAAACCAGTAAAATATCAAATTTCTACTGCCTTCTTTTGGAATGCACCCTTTGCTTAGTTAAAATTAAATACCGATTCCTCATAAGTAAACAGTAAAACAGAGCCGTTTCTAATATTGCCAGTCCTTGTATGGAGTGGAACATATTCAGGTGAAATATTGGGCTTTTTCAGCAAATTGGATAATTCAAGAATAACAACGGCTTACATAGCGATAATGCTGCTTGCTTCTATGGGACTTTTCATAGATGGTTTTGATCTGAATGAGATATCTACTGTTAATGAACTTATTCTAAAAAATCTCTTTGCGGAAACCCAGCTGGAATATCTTCTCATAAATGTCTCCTCGTTCATTGGTATGGGGATAGGGGCAGTTGCTTTAGGTTTGGTATCAGACAGGTATGGGCGAAACCTGGTATTTGCCCTTGATCTTGTTTTCTTTGCTGTTTTTGGTATTTTAGCAGGCCTTGCAACAAACTGGTACGAACTGTTTGCTTTCAGATTCCTCCTTGGAATCGGCATTGGCGGGGACTATCCCGTCAGTTCCACAATTCTTTCTGAATTTTCGCCGAGAATGAAGAGGGGCAAGGTACTGATGCTGATGGTTGGATTTTACTGGATAGGAATACTCGTTTCCAACGGCATTTCGTATGCCCTCATATCTTCACTGGGACTCCTCTACTGGAGATATCTTTTTGTGATAAGCGGACTCATCGCTGTGCCGATCATACTTCTGAGATTCAGGATTCCAGAAAGTCCGCGGTGGCTGAAGGCCCACGGAAGACCGGAGGAAGCTGTGGAAAGCATCGAAAGAATTGCTGGGGCTCAGGGAACAGGATCCGAATCAGTAGAAACCGGCGCCAGACCAGTGAGGAGGATATCACTGTTTTTCTCCATATTTTTTGTTCTTTCTGCATGGTTCCTGTTTGATCTTGCTTCGTACCCTGTAGGATTCTATTTTCCAAACGCGGTGTTTGTTCTGCTGGGCTTTTCGGGGAGGTATTCCCTTGTCGTGGCATTGCTAAAGATCTCTGTTTTTGGAGCCCTTATCTCGGTGGGAGCCATTATTGGATACATAATAGCAATACTCATAATAGACAGGATTGGAAGAAGACCTCTAACAATTGCGGGTTTCCTCGCCATGACTGTGCTGCTGCTTGTTTTCACAGTCTTCAGGCTCACCGGTACACCAGTCGTAATATTCTACTTCCTGTTCGTAATGATGGAGCAGTGGATTGGGGCGGTGACCCTTTTCTATCCCACTGAAATTTTCAGAACGGATATCCGATCCACAATGCAGGGTATTGCCACCATGGTTTCAAGGATAGGTGCCATAGCCGGAATTTTCCTGTTCCCACTCTTCCAAACATACCAGGCCTTCTTTGTCGCATTTCTGGCATGCCTAGCAGGACTTCTCATTTCAGTGGCTCTGGCCCCGGAGACAGTGGGCAAGACCATCGAGGCCGCGTCAGGAGAGAAGGTTTCGGAAAATACAGGCTGAGGTTCGCCGGAAGCATGGATGATCACTTACAAGAAACTCTGGTTTTATATCGGTACTGATGTTTCTCCCGTATGACATATCTTTTGAAAGCATATATCAGATGGACAAAGAACATTGGCATAATGGGGGTTGGCTAGCGATGGAATATTCTCTGAGCCAAAAACTGGCAGCTGAACTTGCTGGGACATATCTTCTTGTTTTGGGAGGACCGGGAAGTGCAATTGTGGCGGTCGGTGTTTTTGGGATCCCATGGGGACCAATGACGCTTTTCTTCAACGCGATAGGTTTTGCGATTGCTATAATAGGAGGCATTTACGCACTGGGTCACATTTCCGGAGGTCACTTCAATTCTGCCATAACCCTGGGTTTGCTTGTTTCTGGGAAAATGCCAAGGAGAGACGCACTGCCATATATAGTTGCACAATTCGCCGGAGCCCTTCTTGCTTCGCTCACTGCCCTGCTCTTTTTCGGATATACTGTCGGGAATGTTGTTTATTTTGGGGCCAGTTATCCCGGTCCGAGGGGGCCCGTTGTGGCATTCATTGCCGAACTAATAATGACATTCTTCCTTCTGTGGATTGTACAGGGGGTCGTCAACTATGGAAAACTGGGAACTGGGTTCGCCGGAATTGCAATTGGTTTTTACATAATGTTTGAGGTTATGATAATTGGCACCGTGAGTGGGGGTTCCGTTAATCCTGCAAGATCTTTCGGACCTGCTGTTGTGTCGGGCATACTTTTCAACCCGGCTTTCAGTCAGTGGATTTATTTCACTGCACCGTTTATTGGTGGAGCGCTTGGGGCAATCACCTTTGCATGGCTATTCAAGCCAAGAAAGGAGGTCCTTCTGCCGGGCTGAATCTGAGATTTATTTTTCAGGGGATTTTTTATTTTCCCTGAAATTCTGGTTTACGTTTCTGTATAAATGCACTGACACCCTCTTTGATATCGTCGGTGGAGAAAAGAACGCCCATTGACAGGGCCTCTATCCAGAGACCCTCATCAATGGATCCATCATATCCCCTGTTCACTGAAATTTTGGAGAGATATGCGGATATAGGAGCTGTTTCCTCACAGAACTTGGTCGCAAACTGCAGGGTCTCATCGCCAATAGTGTTCTTTGGAAAGACCTTTGAAACAAGCCCGTATTCGGCTGCCTGTTTTCCGGTTATTCTCTCGGATGAAAGAATCATGTATTCAGCTCTTGAGATGCCTATAAGCCTGGCGAGTCTCTGTGTTCCGGACCATCCCGGCAAGATTCCCCTCTGGACCTCAGGAAATCCTATCAGAGCATCCTCGGTAGAAAATCGCATGTCGCACGAGAGAGATAACTCAAATCCACCGCCAAGTGCATAACCCTCAATCTGCGCTATGTATATCTTTGGCGACTCCTGTATCTTCTTGAATACCTTCTGTCCCTTCCTGGAGAATTCCATGAAGTCCTTTGATCCGTTGAAGAACTGGCTCAGTTCCGCGCCCGCAGAAAATATACCGCCATTTCCGCGTATGATTACAGCAAGTGTTTCTCTGTCGTCTGCAATTTCATCCACTGTCCTTTCAAGTTCCTGCAGAACCTGCGCATCTATGAGGTTGAGCCGCTGGTTTTGTATTGTAATAATCGAGACTTTTCCCTTCTTCTCAAGCGAGACCTTTCCAGTGGTTGATCCTGCTATTGAGTTCGCTGATGGCTGTGTCTGTGGCTTCTCTTTCGCAGCTTTCTGGAATTCCTTCTTTGAGAATAGTTCCCTCAATTTTCCTTCTTTAATAGATGTTGCTGGAGCAAATAATTCTGCACCAAATCTCTCATGTATTTGATCCAGTTTCTTCCTTATCTCTGCAGAGGTGAGGCCCTGTGCCACGGATACCGGACCGAAAGGCCTGTTCATTCCGAGCTTCACGCCCGTTTCAATGTCTTCAGGAAGAGCAATCTCCTCCTCAACAACCTTTGCGGCCTCATTGATCTCCACTGCCAGCACGTCCAGCAGATCAAGTTTGTCTGTTGGAGGCACGTCGGGTATCTTGGCCTTTCCATTCTCCCATACATAGAAGCCTTTCCCGCTTTTCATCCCGAGTTCCTTTGCATCGAATTTCTGTTTGAATGCCTTGCACTTACCGTACTCTGGAGATAAGGCTTCGGCATAGTATTCCAGGGAATGAATTACAGTATCTATTCCAACGTAATCCATCAGTTCGTAAGGTCCCATGGGAAGCCCCTGTGACTTAGCGAACCTGTCCACAGCCTCTGGCGAAGCAATCTTCTTATCCAGTATGATGCAGAAAAGCAGGCTTTCTGGAGCATTTATCCTGTTGACCACAAATCCCGGAGAATCCTTAAAAACGCGAATGGCGGTCTTTCCAATCTTGCCCATGAGAGCAAATGCTTCATCAAACACCTTTCCCGAGGTACTCTCGCCCTTTATGACCTCAACAAGTTTAAGCAGAACTGGAGGGTTGAAAAAATGGAGGCCCACAAATCTTTCCGGGTTCTTCACCGATTTGGACAGATCGGTGATCCTGAAATTTGAGGTGTTGGTTCCAATGATTGCGTCAGGTCTTGCATATTCAGAGATTTTTGAGAGCAGGTCTTTCTTCAGGTCCATTATCTCAGGAACAGCCTCTATAATGAGGTCTGATCCTTTCACTGATTCCTCCAAGTTGGACGAATATTTTATGTTGGAAAGAATCGCTGATCTGTTCTCTTCTTTTAACTTTCCGGACTTTACAAGCTTCTCCATGCTTGTCTCTATTGATTTCTGTGCCTTCTTCAGGGCGTCTTCAAAAGCATCCTCAAGGAATACATGATAATTCGAGAGTGCAAATACCTCTGCGATTCCATGACCCATCTGCCCTGATCCGACAATTGTCACGTTCTTGATTTCCAAAACTGTTCACTTCCCGGCTTTCTTGATTATATCTGTCAGTTTTTGTGCAGAGAAAATGTCTCCTGACACTTTGATCTGGCCGGACATGAATGCCTTTACCGGATCCAGTTTTCCCATGAAAAGAGTTTCCAGCGTGGAATCGCTGCCAGAGACTACAGCAGTTGGCTTCTGGATTTCACCATCAGAAAGATCGATATTACCGCCTGAAATTTTGACGTAAAATTTGGAGCCCTCCGTGGTGCTGAACTGAAAAGATTTCTCCATTCCCTTCAGGTCCGTCGCAAGGGCAGTGGAAGCTTTAGCCTTCTTCACAATTTCTGTTAAAATATCTTTAGCTGTCATCTTGTTTAGATGACAGTATTCGATAAAATTCTTTGCACTAAAAGTTTACGCGTGCTTGAAAGCTTCCATCACATATTCTGCAAAGTCTTCGTCCGATCTCGCACCCTGAAACTGAACAGAATCGTTTATCACTATGTGAGGGACCGCAGATACTCCAACTTCCTCGGCTTCGCTGTAGAACTCGCCCGACTCAATCATTTCTCCGCTTATGTTCTTGTTAACCAGTGCAAACTTGTGTGCAGTTCCCACTGCCTTGGGGCAGTATGGACAGGTCGGTGTTACATATACCCTTATTTTAAGCGGCTTATCCACCTTGCTGATTAATTCCATTGCTTTTGACGATATATCAGCCTCGCCGATTGAGACCGTCTTGAGATCCTCAATGAGCGATCCGAATTCGTATCCGGACGGGATACCATAATATTTGATTCTCCCATCTTTCTCATTGGCCCTTGCTACTATCGTCGCGGGGAATTTTGTGACTCCGTATTCTTCAGCCAGCTCTTTGTCCTTATCAAAATCGTATACCTTCAGCTTAATCTTGCTGTTTATGGCTGAAACCTCTTTGGCAAGTTCCACAGTTTCCTTGCAGTATTTGCATTCAGCGCTCCCTGACGAAAAGATTACAAGATCCACATCGTTTTTGAGGTGCTTGTTGAACTCGTCCATCAGGTACTTAACATCTGATTCTCTAATCATTGCCATTGTAATCCCCTCTAAATTTTATTATGATATTTAAAGATTGTTACTCATATTTGATTGCTTATGTTTAAATTTTGGTTTATTTAAATGTCTTTCCAAAAAACTAAATTTCAGCCATTCAATTTATAACATGAGGAAATACACCATCATGACCATCAAGTTGTATTACGAGGATAGTTACACGAGAAACTTTGTCTCAAGGGTAACGGGTTCTGACGGTAACAAAATTTTCCTTGAAAAAACTGCGTTTTATCCAACCGGAGGAGGACAACCAAACGATACTGGTTCTCTTACAGTGGGTGGAAGGACAGTCAATGTCATCGATGTCGGAAAACAGGGAGATGACGTCTATCACATAGTTGATGATCCCTCTATCTTTGCTTCAGGCATTGAAGCGAGAGGAGAGATTGACTGGAACATGCGCTATTCCCTAATGCGATATCACACTGCAGTTCATATCATAGACGCCGTGGTGAACAGGATGGTCAGGGTAGAGGGAAGCATAACCGGCAGCCAGCTTTATCCTGACAGGGCAAGGGTGGACTTCAGGCTTGAGAACTTCAACATGGACACTGCACAGAAATTCGTGGATGAATCAAACGCGGAGATTATTAGAGCAAGGACCGTAAGTGTGAGATATATGACAAGGGATGAGGCGTTACAGATTCCCAATCTTTCACGAACTGCGCCCGGGAGGGAACTGCTGAAGTCTCTTGAGACTGTCAGGATTGTCGATATTGAGGGGCTTGACTTCCAGGCCGATGGCGGAACTCATGTGTCCAATACAAAAGAGGTAGGTAGGATTATCATCAATGGAATTGAGAGCAAGGGAAAGCAGAACAAGAGGCTCAGCTTTCATCTAGAGCCCTGAATTTCCATATTCTAAAAAAATGAGTTAAGGTTTATTCTCGGCTTCAAATACCGTTAAGTGCGGTTTTTCGGTTTTGGTAAGACTTTCGGTCTGATGAAAGACCGTATCGTGATGGTTGTTACCGCTTCCCAGCTGATGAGAGTAATGGGAAGATCCATGGTATGGGTATTTGCCCCCATTTATTTCCACAGGTTTTATGATACCTCATTTTTCACCATAGGCATTCTTTTCTTTCTGGGAACTATCATTTCCTTCCCCTTCAGTATCTATGGCGGTAACCTGATCGACCGGGCTGGCAGAAGATTTGTTGGTCTGCTCCTTCCTCCGATTTCTGCTGCTCTTTTTCTGGTATTTTCACTTTCTGCATTTCTGAAATTCCCAAACATATATGCGTTCATAGCATTCCTTGCGATCTTCCCTCTGGCCGATCTTGAAGGGATAGTGGATCAGGTAATCATCACTGACGTCGTTAAGGAATCCGAGAGACTCGACGCTTTTTCATTGAACAGAATAGGTGCGAATGTTGGTTTTGCGATCGGTCCTGCTGTAGCTGGCATACTTGCAGAGTTCAACTACGGATGGGCATTTATAGTCCCATTTTTCGTCAGTGTTTTCGTTTTTATGATTTACGCCAAATATATCAGGGAAACACGACCCGCAGGCACGGGAACACGAAGCACCTCCAGGGGGTTCTCTTTTCCAAAGAATGACAGAAAATTCTTCATAATAGTGATTCTCCTGTCAATGATCTGGTTCATTGCGGGGCAGTGGGGCACCACGCTTACGCTCTTCCTTTCTTCTGGATACATGATAAGCGACCAGACCATAGGTTTCCTTTATGCTTTCAATGGCATCGTTGTGATATTCTTCCAGATCCCTGTAAACAATCTTCTGCGGAAATGGCATGACTTCAAGAGGCTTGCCCTCGGCTCATTCATATATTCCTTCGCATTCTTCTTTTATTCCCTTACTTCCTATATTCCCCTTCTCTTCGCCAACACCTTTTTTCTCACCATTGGAGAAAACGTACTTTCACCCTCCACACAGACAGTGATTGCAAAGGCTGCACCTGAGGATAAACGCGGTGAATATTTTGGATCATTTTATGCAATTTCCGGGCTCATAGTGCCTATGGCACCCCTTTTGGGAACTTACGGCCTAGGTTTCCTCATTCATGCTGGAATCATATTCTGGGGTCTTATAGGGCTTTCTGGAATTATAATTGGATCCATAAGCTACCTCACGCTTAGGTCATTGTACGGAAACCAATAAGTGTCTGATCTCTATGTTTCTATGATGAGCAATGTTTACTAGAAGAGGAGACGCAGGAGAAACTGACACCGGAGATAGGGACAGAGTGATTAAGTCATCCCCAATCATTGAGGTCGAGGGAAGAATAGACGAACTGAACTCTTTCATAGGCCTTGCTTTGGTCGGGTGCCAGTGGAACGACATAATGGATGATTTGAAGAGAATACAGGATGATCTTTTCACCATAGGCGAAGAATTCACAACAAAGGGTACAAGGAGAACGCTTCAGCCCGAAAGACTCACCTGGCTTGAGGAGCGTACGCTTGAACTGAAGAAAGAAGCTGGTAAAATCAAGCTCTTCATAATTCCGGGCGGATCGGAGATTGCATCGCTCCTCCACATAGTCAGAACCCAGTCAAGAAACCTGGAGAGGCTCGTCGTTTCGTACAAACTTATACTGAAGCCATCTCCGCTGATGCTGCAGTTCCTGAACAGGCTTTCATCGCTTTTCTTTGTGCAGGCTGTCGTCGCCAACAAGAGACTTGGCATCGAGGAGAGAATCTGGGAGATCAGGAGAGAGATCTAGGACTGACAGCAGACGGTTCTTATCAACGGGGATAAGCTTGCCCATCATACTTCCGAATTGATCGGTCAATCTTTTCACGAATTCTGCCCTTTCCACCTGGATGTATGACATTACTTCCGGGTCCATTCCGCATGGCCTTATTGCACCAAACGGATCCACAGCTTCTTTTGATATATTTACAGCGACCCCGTGATAACTGACCCACTGGTCAATGGCCATCCCTATTGATCCGACCTTCCAGCTCGGATTGTTTCCAACCCATATGCCTGGCTCCGAGACACCAGGATGTGCATCAAAACCAAATGATCTGATTGCCGAAATGAAGTTCTCCGTGACAGCATTCACGAATCCCCTGACATCTATTCTTCCATCTCTCCGTATATCCATTATTATATATGTGACAAGCTGGCCAGGACCATGATAGGTGACATCACCGCCTCTTTCGGTTCTTATTGGATTTATTCCCATAAAGTTCGCGGGATCGGCTTTTCTTCCTATTGTGTATACAGGATCGTGCTCCACAAAAATGAGAAAATTACCGATACCAGATCCTTTTCTCCGCCTGACAAGTTCCAGTTGAATCTTCCGGACGGTTTCGTAGTCCATTCTCCCGAGATCAACGACTTGGCTTGAAGTGGAGAGGATATCCATAAGCACCTTCTGCGGCTTCCTTCACGCCCTCTGACACCGTCGGGTGCGGATGTATGGTCATGCCAATATCCATAGCGTTGAGTGCCGACTCAACCGCAACCGATATCTCGCTTATCATTTCTGACGAATGTGGCGCAACAATGCCTGCGCCGGTGACTGTGCCATTTTTGTCAGTATATATTCTGTATGTCCCTATATTTGCATTCATGCTGAGGGATCTGCCATTTGCCGCCAGTGGAAATATTGAAACTTTTTCTCCCTTGGAACCGGTATAGGATATTTCAGGATCGGAATAGATGACGAAGGGCATTGCTCTGTAATCCACTTCCCTTTCCTCCCCGAGTATGTTGTCCGTGGCCACGTCCGCATCGTAGTACGCTTTGTGGGCCAGCATTGGCTCGCCAGAAACGTCGCCTATAGCGTAAACGTTGGGAATGCTCGTTCTCTTGTGAAGATCTGTTTTTATGAAGCGCCCATTCATCTCAAGCTTGAGATTCTCGAGCCCAAAACCTTCCGTATTGGGCCTCCTTCCCACTGTAAGAAGTATATTTTCGGCATCAAAAATTTCTCCGGACTCTATTTTCACATGATACATGCTGTCCCTTGTAACTCCCGTGACCTTAGATCCTGTTCTGATTTCGACCTTCATTGCCCGAAGAGTTCTTTCCACAGGGTTCACGAGTTCTCTGTCCACTCCGGGAAGTATGGTCTCCATCATCTCTATTATTGTGACCTTTGTGCCAAGTTTCGCGAAGGCATTTCCCATCTCTATTCCAATATAACCGCCACCAATAATGACCAGGCTTTCAGGAATTTTTTTGAAGTCTAGAATTTCCCTGTTGTACCATACATCGCCGAAGTCCGGGATTCTGGAAGGTATCGATCCGGTTGCTATTATCAGGTTTTCGCCTGTGTAGTCCCTGTCGTTAATTCTTACCGTATTCGCATCCACAATTGCGGCCATACCTCGAATTATCTCAACACCATAAGATTTGCAGAGTATCTCCACTCCGCCGGTGAGCTTGTTGATCATCCCCCATTTCCACTTCTGCCACGCCTCAAGGTCCAGTTCATACTTCAGGGTCACGCCGGGCATGTCCCTCAGATATCCTATGGAGTGCGAGAGTTCAATCAGTGCCTTGGATGGTATGCAACCGTAATTCAGGCATTCACCCCCTATCTTCTCCTTTTCCACCATCAGCACTTTCCTGCCCTTCTGGCCAAGTCTTATGGCCGCCGCGTAGCCAGCTGGCCCTGCACCTATTATGATTGTGTCATACTCCATTTTCAATCACTCACAAAGATCAGTGACGGCTTCTCAAGCAGTTCTTTGGTTCTGGATATGAATCTTGCAGCATCTGCACCGTCAATCAACCTGTGATCGCAGGAAAGTGTTATGAACATCTCTGATCCCGCAGCAGTTTCTTCCATTCTGTGAAGTGCCAGAATGGCAACTTCCGGATAATTTATGATAGGTGTGGACATTATTCCACCAATTGTTCCGACGTTCGATACCGTGAATGTTGAATCCTGAACTTCGGAAAGACTCAGCTTGTTTTCCCTTGCTCTCGAGGCAAGATCGGCAATTTCCTTGGAAAGCTGAAAAACAGTCTTTTTGTCTGCATCCTTCACAACAACCACCGTGAGGCCTGCTGACGTATCCACAGCAACTCCTATGTTGTAGTTCTTCCTTATGACATAATTCTTGTTTGCCTCATGGTAGATAGCGTTGAACTTTGGAAATTCCTTGAGTGCAAGTGTGACTGCTTTCACAAACAGCGGGGTGAACGTGACTGAACTGTCCTTGGATTTGAGTTCCTCCCTTGTCTCCTTGAGCTTGTTCAGGCTGACCCTTTCAACTATGGTGAAATGCGGAATAACAGCCTTTGACTTCGCCATCTTCTCGAATATAACTCTTCTGAGTCCCTTTGGCTCATAGACCTCATCGCCCTCATGGAGCTCAACCTTTTCCGGTTTCTTCTCCTCCTTTTTCTCCTCGATTTTAGGCTGTTGGGGTTTCTCCTCTATGGATTTCTTGTATTTCTCCAAGTCTTCCATGAGTATCTTACCGTTCTCGCCGGTTGGAGTAACGTTTGAAAGATCAATACCCATATCACGCGCAGCTTTTCTTATAGCCGGAGATGCCAGTACCTTCTTCTCTCCCGCAGTCTCCTTTATTGGTGCAGGGATTTCCGCTGTAACTGGTTTCTCGGCATGTTTTTCCTCTGCGTGACCGGAAATTTCTCCAAAATTGGTCCTGACTTCTGTTGAACCGTCGTCTATCTCAAGCAGTTTTGTACCCACCTTGACGACCTGCCCTTCCGGTACAGATATGCTCTTTACTTTGCCTGCCACTGGAGATGGTATCTTAACTGTGACCTTGTCGGTCATGACCTCAACCATGTCCTGATCAACAGAAAGGTTGTCCCCCTGCTTAACGTGCCATTTTACTATTTCTCCTTCTGCAACACCCTCTCCGATGTCAGGTAGCTTGAACTCAAACATTTCTCTCTCACCTCAATTTGATCAGTTTGGAAACTGCATCCATAATTCTCTTCTCTCCTGGAATGTAATAGTCTTCCATTCTGTAAGGGAAAGGTGAGTCCGGCCCAGTTACCCTCAATATCGGCCCCTGCAGGTAATCAATCCTGTTCTCGGCAATAAGTGCAGAGATTTCTGCCCCTACGCCCAGAGTTCTGGGTGCTTCGTGAACTATGATGACTTTACCTGTTTTCTCTACGGTCTTAAAGATTGCATCCCTGTCCATCGGGAGAAGGGTTCTGAGATCCAGAACGTCGGCGTTCACTTTGTTTTTGCTTATGGCATCCAGAACGGTTGGTACCATGGAACCGTACGTAATTATAGAAAGATCGTCACCCTCATGAACAAGATTTGCCTTGCCTATGGGTACTGTATATTCCTCCTCAGGCACCTCCTGCTTGATTGTCCTGTAAAGTCTTTTGGGCTCGAGGAATATTATGGGATCGTCAGTTTTCATTGCACCCATCAGCAATCCCTTTGCATCGTATGGATTGGACGGGGTCACAACTGTCAGTCCGGCTGTGTGAACGAAATAGCTTTCACCACTCTGTGAATGATAAAGCCCGCCTTTGATTCCTCCTCCGTATGGCGTTCTGAGTATCATGGGAACCGTATATTCGCCGCCGGATCTATACCTGATCTTGGCCATCTGATTGATTATCTGATCCATTGCAGTGTAAATGAAGTCCTGGAACTGTATCTCGACTATTGGCCTCAGGCCATTGAGCGCCATGCCTATTCCCATGCCTATAATACCCAACTCGACCAGTGGGGTGTCGATAACCCTTTCCGGGCCAAATTTGGAAAGAAGTCCGTCCGTTACCCTAAAAACTCCGCCATCTGTGCCAATATCCTCACCAAGCATGATGATGGAGGTATCCTTTGCCATGCCCTGGGAAAGGGCCTGATTTATTGCCTGAACCATGTTCATTGTGGTCATAGTATACCACCGACCTCCTCACTGAGCATCCAGGTCATGTTCTTGTAAACGTCCTGGAAAGCTGTCGCAGGGTCTGGAGGCGGGATCTTCTCACACTCGTCGAACTTGTCGTCAACTATTTTCTGGGTCTTTGCCTTTATGCTTTCAATAAATTTGTCGTCAATGTAGTTCATGCCCTTGAGCAGTTTCTCTGTTACAGTTATCGGATCGTTTTCGCTACCTTCAGTCACTTCCTGTGACCTGTACTTTGAGGGATCGTCTGAAGTGGAATGCGGTCCCATCCTGTAACTGATTGCGTCAATAAGTGTGGGACCCTCTCCGGCTCTGGCTCTCTTGATTGCATCGCTCACAACCTCGTACGTTTCAAGCATGTTGTTTCCATCAACTTTGATACCGCGCATTCCGTATGCTGCTGCCTTTGTCCATATTTCCACCTTCGTCTGCTTTTCTACCGGCATAGAAATTGCCCAGCCGTTATTCTCGCAGAGGAAGACTACCGGTACATTGAAAACTGCTGCAAGATTCATGGATGCGTGAAAGTCCGGAGTGGATGTCGAACCTTCCCCGAAGGTTGAAAGTACAATTTTATTCTCTTTTTTGTACCTTATTGAATATGCTGCCCCTACAGCAAGAGGCATATTGCTGGCCACGGGACTTGGTACGGACATGAAATTGAATTTCTTCACGCCAAAGTGGCTCGGCATCTGCCGTCCCTTGGAAATATCCGCACTATTTCCAAATATCTGGTTAAGTATTGTTTCTATTGGTACTCCACGACTAATCATGAGAGGCACGTCCCTGTAGTAGCCGTAGATGAGGTCTCGGTCCTCCAGGGCCATTCCTGCGCCTATCTGAAGGGCTTCCTGGCCCATTGTGGGAGTATAGAAACCCACCCTGCCCTGACGCTGTGCATTGACAATCTTCTTGTCCAGCGTTCTCGACAGTACCATTGCAGTGTATCCCTTTATAAATTTAGTCTTGTTATCAGTCTTAGTATCCGCCATTCAACATCCTCCGTTTTGTCCAAGCTTCAAGTGCCCTGTAAGAGGTCCTGACCAAAGGTCCTGACGCCACAAATGAGAAACCCATCTCATAACCCATATCCTCGAAATGTTTAAATCTTTCAAGAGAGCAGTATTCCCGAACCTCAAGTTGCTTCTTAGAGGGCCTCAGGTACTGCCCTAAGGTCAAGATGTCAACCCCGGCCTTTCTTAAGTCGATCATGGTTGATAAAACCTCTTCATCACTCTCACCAAGACCGAGCATAATGGAAGATTTGGTAACCTTTAATGGGTTTCTTGCTTTAATATATCTCAAAACTTTCAGCGACTGATCGTAGCCTGCTCTGGGATCTCTCACTTCAGGAGTGAGCCGCCTTACAGTTTCAACATTATGGGCTATGACCGCGGGATCGGCATCAATTATCCTGTCGATGAGGGTCTCCTTTCCACGAAAATCCGGAATAAGTACCTCTATCAATGCACCTGTATCCTTAGCCCTCCTTATGACACTTGCAAAATGATTTGAACCCTGATCATCAAGATCGTCACGATCCACCGATGTTATGACGACATAATCAAGTCCCATTTTTTTAATAGAGTCGTAAACATTCTGTGGCTCCACAGGGTCCAGTTCTGTCATACCACCGTGTGTGACCGAACAGAACCTGCATCCTCTCGAGCAATTTTTCCCCATTATCATGAACGTAGCGGTTCCATTTCCCCAGCACTCGGATATGTTTGGACATCGCGCCTCCTCACAGACAGTATGAAGTGACAGATCCCTTAGCGTTTCTCTGATTCTCAGATATTCCGGGCCGGATGGGATGTTAACCTTTACGTATTCAGGTTTCACCCTTTGTGATGCGATTAATATATTCTAAAGTATCGCATTATTAT
>JAJYZU010000135.1 GCA_021799755.1 Thermoplasmata archaeon | reverse complement strand
GTGCATGGTGCAAAAAATGTCAAGAAGATCGTCAGGCTCACTATGATAAACTTAAATCTGGCCGCTCTGATGCTTGTGCTCCAGATATCTGTGATATTGATGATGGCACATTTTGCAACGGGTGTTCCGCTGTGAATAATGACGGCGAAAGAAAAAAAGGATTGCTTTTACCAGCCCTTCTGGTCACTATCGTTCCGGGAGCGGCCACCGTTTTCGCAATAATTTCAAGAAACATTCTATTTCTTGATTATGACCATGTGCTGCTGGGTGCAATATGGACCGGAGTTGACGTATTCTTCGGCATAATATTCAGGTTCGTATTCAAAGAGGTTTCTACAGAAACAAGACTCACCGTTGCGAGGAGGATGCTTCCTGCAACACTATTCTTCCTACCGGCATCCTCAATTCTCACCCCCCTAGCAGGCTATTTTCTTGCAAACGATGAAAAGATCTGGGTTATTGGAAATCCGGTGGTTGATGCTGTGATAGTTATAGCCCTGTTGGTGGTTCTGACAGGCCTTGTTACAATCTTCTACCCGTCCTTACTTATCGCTGTGGGGCACAAAAACACAGACGATTCTGTACTAAAGAATAGACTCTCTCTGATATGCAACGGCGCTTTGGTGCAGGCCGTTCTGCAAATAGGTCTCATCAGCCTGATGGCCTACTGGGTTGTGTTTTCGTGACTGTTGGAAGTGTCTCGCTCTTGCGCCTTACCTAGCAGGATTCACCCTGAACTTTTTGAACAACATAGAATGGGAACCCTGGAGGATGTCGCAAAGATGCGGGGAACTAGAATACTCGCAGAAAAATAGGGAGCCCACATTTCTTTCAACTCCCCTTTTGGGCACTTGGTTCCCCTGTCTCCCTCTCTGCGATGGTGAATAAAGAGACCTGCATCCTCAGAAATTTCAGGAGGAGCGTGCTGAGTATTGCAACAGAATCAATCAAATGGAAGCTACGGTCAGGTTCCGACAGGGTATAGTTAAATTTGTTAATAGTGCCTTAACCTCACATCTTCATTTCGTTCCCAGGGGATTATCACCTGACGTTCATCGAATATAAATATATATTTCATAAAACGCTCTTCATCCCAGGATTGAATATTATCCTTTATCACCAGGTAAGTATATTGTTCTGGATTGCGTTGAATTCAAGAAAAATATAAATAGAATAGGACTCATTCTTTCATCATGACTGAAGCTAATGGGCAGTCAGGACAGGAGAAGAAGTCTGGGCTTGCAGTAGGTACCCTGAGTATGTGGGAAGCTTTTGCTCAGGGGCTTGGAACTAATGGGCCTGCTGCAGTTACGGCGCTTTTCTTCGTGAGCATAGCGGGCTTGGTTGGCGGAAGCCTTCCATTTGTGCTGATTCTGGCGTTTCTGATATACGCTGGAATGACCCTAATAACTTACGAGTGGTCGACTCAGGTTGCCTCCGCGTATTCCTGGGCAGCATTCCATAAGCGTGGTTTCAAGAAAGTAGGTGGATTCTTTTCATATTTCGGTGGGCTCACCTACTGGTATTACTACCTCCTCGGTTACACAGGGTTCGCAATGCTCGGCCTATCGTCATTCCTCTACGTTCTGTTCCCGTCGATTACCGCCCAGTATCCGTGGTTATGGATACCGATCATAACATTCTTCATAGTTGAGACGACGGCCCTCGCATATTTCGGCATTAAGATTTCCATGAGGTACATTCTTTACACTGGAATGGCAGAAGTGATTTTCCTCATTATTACCTCAATAATACTGATAGCAATTGGAGGACCTAAGAATACAGGTGTCGTTTTCACTGCTGCTCCAATCGGAAACAACTTCACTCTTATATTCGTGGCTATGATGCTAGGGATAGCGACCTTCGGCGGGATTAACAGCATAGTTCCAGTTGCGGAAGAGACAAAAAATCCAAAGAGGAATGTGCCAATTGCTCTGGTCACACTAGCTTCAATTGCAGGTTTCGTGCTGATACTCAATGCATATTCCCAGACAATACTCTTTGGAATCAACAACATGTTCAACTACGCAGTCCTTCCAGATCCCGGAGTAACGCTCTACCTGAAGTATCTCGGACTGGCTGGCGGAGTGCTGCTTATAGTTTTCGTCATAAACAGCTTCAACACTTCGGGGGTCTCGTTCGAGACAAGTACAATAAGGACTGTTTACGGTTATGCCAGAGATGGTGTGTTCTTTCCTAAATCCTTCACAAAGATTAACAAGCACAAGGTTCCTGGAAACGTTGTCATCTTCACAGGCGTGCTGTCCCTGGTCATCGCAATAGTAGCTGGACTGCTGATGGGTCCTCTCACCGCAAGTATCTTTCTCATTCTCAGCAACTCCGTATTCAGCTTCTTCAACCACGCACTCGCGGGGATTGAGCTGTCAGTCTACCACCACAGGAACAAGACCCTAAAGGTTTTCAGGCATGTGGTCATACCATGGGTCACTGCAATAATGATATTCATTGCTATAATATACGTAGTCTATCCGGCCCCTCCCGCTCCTCTCAAGTATTCTGCCTGGGTCGCGGGAATATATGCGGTCTTCGTAATAATTTCTTATTTCTACTACAAAAGCAGGAGCCCTGAGAAACTGGGTAAGATTGGGGAGTTCAGCCTATAACCCCCCTTCTTTATTTTTTAGAAGCATTCCATTTCCTTTATCCCTGATCTGACTTATGTTTTCATCATCTCAGGGTGGCACTTTGTTGATCCTGGCAGTTAAACCCAATCCCCACATCAACAGCTTCTTATAACTGGTGTGGATAAAATGCCACAGCGAGTGACTTTTTCATGGATAAGATAATGATAATAGACGAAGAATTCAATCAGCACAGTGTTGAAAAATCATTAATCCAGAGCAGTCTCAAAGATGTCGATGTCCTGGAGTTAGATTACTCCAATACTCAGATAGCGAAGCATCGAGGGGAGACTATAGGGATACTCTCCCAGATAGATTTCCCTGTTGACAGGAAATTCCTCACCGGATTCAAGAAACTCAGGGCAATTTCAGTCTACGGTGGTGGCTATAACAACGTCGACATCGATACTGCAAACTCTATGGGCGTAAAGGTGTCCCGCTCCCCGAACTACTGCAACCATGAAGTTGCAGAGTACGTAATCGCAATGATCTTGAATTTTGCAAAGAAGTTTGATTATCTGAACGAGAGGGCAAGAGGTGGTTATTGGGGGGCAAGGGCAGTGTCTGATTTGCCGATAGATCAGTGGAATCATGAAGGGATGGAATATTTGCCCCAAAGAGTGGACGGTTCTGTTCTCCTTATAATAGGGTACGGGAAAATAGGGAAGCTGGTGGGACGGAAAGCCATGGGCCTGGGGTTGAACGTGATATTCTATGACCCATACGTTCAGGCTCCTGCCGGAGGCAGGGTAGAAAAGGTCGAGTTGGTAGAGGGGCTTTCAAGGGCGGATTTCATCGTCATTACTGCCTCTCTGAATAGTTCCTCTGTGTCACTGTTAAACTCGGGGAACATATCTTATGCCAAGAGGACGGCGTACATAATTAATGCTGCAAGGGGGAAGATAATTGAGGAGAAGGCACTTATTACCGCACTGGAGAACAGGATTATAAGGGGAGCGGCCCTGGATGTCTTCTCGGACGAGCCCCTCCCAAGCGATCACCCATTCTTCAAAATGGAGAATGTCTTCGTCACCCCCCATGCAATTTACATTTCAGATCGGTCGATAAGG
>JAJYZU010000134.1 GCA_021799755.1 Thermoplasmata archaeon | reverse complement strand
AACTCGGTAATGGGGTCGGTTGACAGGGAGACTTCCGGAATAGCTTCCGGTTTCCTCGGAACAATGAGATTCACGGGGCAGCTGTTAAGCATATTTCTTGCCACATTTATTCTCTCAATATTCATGCCAAAATCCCTGATAGTTGGGATGTTTTCCGGTATAGTCATTGAGATTACTCCACAGTACTTCAACGGTTTCACCTATGGTTTCAGGATTGTAATGCTCCTATCCGGTGTCCTTAGCCTTGCAGGGTCATTGACGTCAGTTCTCAGAAATGCGGGAGATTAAAAAACCAATAGAAGTCGCCATGTGCGTGAAACATCGGAACTGCTGATAGTTAAAGTTATAGTGCAAATAGACATGCTCCTGGAAGGTTTGAATGAGCAAAAAAACGTCAGCACTGTTAAAGTTTTTAGCAATTGTAGCTTTTCTTGTTATCTTCTCATTTGTGCTGATTTACCTGAAGGATCCTGGGTTCTTCTGAATATCTGATCAGGCTGAATATAATTCCCATTCACTCTGGAATGTCGTTATTCCGCCGTATATGAAGACATGACAATTCCTGCGCTTTCATTCCGCAAGCGATAACACTTAATACCTATCAGAAATATTTGAATCAATGCCTGGTCACCGCAGAAAAATGGAGCGTTTTGAGAAATTAATCACGTTTGAAGATGCTGTTGGAAAAATGCTTTCTGTTTCATGGAAAAGCACTTCAATAGAGAAGATCCCTGTCACAGTATCCTCAGGGAGGGTTTGTGCTTCCTTGGTCCGATCCACAATTAATGTGCCCTCTTTCAACAGAAGTGCTGTGGATGGATATGCGGTGATGAGTGCAGACGTACGGGGATCATCGAAATTCAATCCTGTGATACTGAAGCTCAGGGGAAGTTTGGAAGCTGGAGCCTTTTCTGAAAAGGCTGTTAGCAGCGGTTCATGTTATGAAATATACACAGGAGGGGAATTGCCAATTGGAGCCGATGCGGTGGTGATGGCAGAGGACTCCATCAGAAGAGGTGACCGTGTCGAAATTCTCGAAGGTGTGAGAAAGTTTGAAAATGTATCGAGGGCCGGAGAGGATATAGAGGTTAACCAGATCATACTCAATATGGGCCAGCTGATAAGGGCACAGCATGTCGCGTCAATGATCGCAATCGGGCTAGATGATGTTCCTGTTTACAGCAAGCTTGTTATGGGAATAATTTCCACCGGTGATGAACTTCTTGATCCACAGAGCCGTGTGAAGAACACGACTCAGCCTCTTCTTGCAGATTACTTCAAATCCGGTTATATGGAAACAGTGAACCTAGGGGTAGTTCCAGATGATGTTGATGTTCTCAGGAATAAGTTGATGGAAATTAAAGATCAGTTCAGTTTGCTTGTAATAACGGGCGGAACAAGTCTGGGAATGAGAGATATTGTCCCTGATGTCCTTGATGAGATTGGGCGCCCGATTTTTGGAGGCGTACGAATCAAACCTGGAAGAACAATCTCGCTTTACGATCTTGACGGAATACCTGTATTTTCAGTCTCAGGCCTTCCAGTGGCAGCCCTCATCTCTGTCGAGGCTTTTCTTCCGTATTACTTAGAGCGGATTATTGGTCTCAAGTATTCCAGGGTTTCCGTTATGGCAAGAATCTCTGAAAGGGTAGCCAACAGGGATTCCATGCGCTCCTATCTCAGAGTCAGGCTGCGCAATACCGAGTCCGGAATGGTGGCGGAACCGCTTAGAATAACAGGATCAGGCATACTATCATCTCTGCTTAATGCAAATGGGCTCACCATAATACCGGAAAATGTAGAAGGAATAGAAGAGGGTGAAACAGTGAATGTAACAGTAATCGGAGATGTGTTCTGATGGCGGTCATATTTCACAGACTGGTAACAGTGGAGACAGCAATAAGGTTGACGGATGAGTACACAAAGAAAATCACGGAAACTGAACGGATGAAGACCTCTAGTGCCCTTGGAAGAGTTCTGTCTGATGACGTTTATTCGCCCATTGATTCACCGCCGTTTGACAGGTCTGAGGTGGACGGCTTTGCAGTTTATTCATCGTCGGTCGAAAGCGCAGAACAGGATCATCCTGTGAAACTTGAGATAGTCGGGAGTTCTGTGATTGGTGAACCACCCAAGAATCTCATGAAGGAGGGGGGATGTTTCAGGATAGCCACTGGAGCGATTGTACCGTTCAACTCTGACGCGATTGTGATGTCGGAGTATACAAAGGAAACCGGTGATGCTGTTGAGATAATGAGATCAGTGAAACCCGGTGAGAATGTATCACTGTCTGGAACTGATGTTTCCATGGGGGAAATGATTCTAAGAAAGGATACTCCTCTTGGACCGAGGGAAATTGCTGTGCTCAGTTCGACTGGTGTTGATGAAGTCAGCGTATATCGTAGAATGAGGATAGGCATAATGTCCACCGGTAATGAACTCGTTGAACCCGGGACGAAACTACCGCAGGGAATGATTTACGAGTCAAATGGAATAACAATAAAAACCATGCTGGATCAGTACGGAGTCTTCGATTCTGAATATGTCGGGATTATTAGGGATGATATGGAACTCATCAAAAACACCGTTGATGATCTAGTCAAGAGATATGATGTTGTAATCACTAGCGGAAGCACTTCGGCCGGCGAGGGCGACATGGTTTACAGGGTGCTGGGTGATCTGGACCCCGGTATCTTATTCCACGGAGTGGAGATCAAACCTGGAAAACCAACCCTACTTGCTTCAGGCAACGGAAAAGTGGTCTACGGATTGCCTGGGTTTCCTGTTTCCGCAGTCATGGTGTTCGAGACCATTTTTCTTCCGGTTCTTCTGAACGCAGCACACTTAAAGAGGTCGGTCAGGAAAGTAAGAGCAAGGGTGCCTGTAAGGATAGGCCTCTCACTCGGTAAACTCAACCTGATTCCAGTGAGTCTTGTCAACCGTTCCGGGACGGTTGCATATCCTCTGCTCGGAGATTCGGGAAGCGTTTCCAGGCTTACCAGATCCGACGGATATATATCCTCATACGGAGACAGATCATTCATTGATGAAAATGAGGAAATTGATGTGACCCTGTTTTCACAGGATGTACTTGTCCCGGATTTGAATTTTATAGGAAGCCACGATGTTGCTCTTGATGCCGTATTTCACAGGCTCGATCTTAATGTGAAGATCATCAATGTTGGATCACTGGGGGGTGTAGCGGCAATAAAACGAGGAGAGGCGGATCTGGCAGGAGTTCATATCCTCAATCCAGCAACTCTGGAATACAACAATTTCAGTGAAGACACCAGACTTAACGAAAAAGCAGTGCTTGTCAAGGGTTACCGGAGGGAACAGGGCATGGTTGTCATGAAGGGAAACCCTCTGAAGATCAGAAGCTTTTCGGATATCGTTGCCAAAAATGTAAAATTTGTTAACAGGAATAGTGGTTCGGGCACGAGGATACTCATTGAAAAGATGATGAGGGACTCTGGGATTGAATCAGATGCCATAAGAAATTTCAGGTACGAGGTGAAGACACACAACGCTGTGGCAAACGCAGTTAAATCCGGAAGAGCCGATGCTGGTATCGCGATCAAACAGGTTGCCGCTATGTACGGGCTGGATTTTATTCCCATAGGCTTTGAAGAATACGATTTTCTTGTTCTCAAGGAGAGCATTGAAAAGCTGACCCCGTTCCTGGATATCCTGAAGAGCCAGTGGTTCAGTGAACTCTTAACCAAAAAATTTTC
>JAJYZU010000133.1 GCA_021799755.1 Thermoplasmata archaeon | reverse complement strand
ACCAGAACGAGGTCGATGAATTCCTTCCCAAGCTGGATCTTAAGTTCAGGATCGACCTGAAGAACCCGATGGGTTATGGATCTTATACGCCGCCTGATGGGCCATTCATGGAACTGAAGGTGGACTTTATGGAATCCATGAAGAAATCCAAGCGCGTGATCCAGGGCGTTACGAAGGAATTCGCAAGAACGTTTGACAGGGACTATTCTGGTCTTATTGAACAATACAGAATGGATGACGCGAAGTATGCGCTTATAGCTTCAGGGACGCTTGCTTCAACTGGCAAGTATGTTGTCAACAAATTGCGTGAAGAGGGAGAGAAAGCAGGTCTGATAAGGCTGCGTTTCTTCCGGCCTTTCCCCGATCAGGAAATCATGGAGGCGGTTTCGAATCTCGATGCTGTTGGCGTCCTGGACAGATCCACTTCAATGGCACCTTATGGCTCGACTGCAATTGAAGTAAGATCCGCACTCTACGGTAACTCGAAAATACCGGTTGCAGGCTTTATCGCCGGTCTTGGTGGTAGGGATGTGAAGATAGACGATTTTATTGAGATGTTTCGCATGATCAAGAAGGGAAAAGAGGGGAATTATTACATAAATGCAAAGGGAGTGAAATAGAATGCCATTTTCTATACCTGAAATTGAATTAATGGAACCAGGCCACACGGCTTGCCATGGATGCGGAGCAACACTTGCAATGCGTTATGTTCTGAAAGGAATGGGTGATCATACTGTAGTTTCAGTGCCTGCAGCTTGCTGGGCGGTAATTCCAGGCGCGATGCCAAACAGGACGCTCGACGTTCCGATGATTTATACCCCATTTGCAGCAACTGGTGCTGTCATCTCCGGCTTGAGGGGAGCACTTGACATACAGGGCAACAAGGACTGGAACGTTGTTGGGTTTGCAGGAGACGGAGGCACTGCAGATATCGGGTTGCAATCTCTATCCGGAGCAATGGAAAGAGGTCATAATGTCTTCTATATCATGTACGACAACGAAGCCTACATGAACACAGGTGTACAGAGATCCGGAAGTACGCCGTATGGGGCGGAAACAACAACCACACCCGTCGGGAAAGAGAGGAACTTCAAGAAACAGCAAAAGAAGGTAGTTGCCGATCTCATGATTGCACAGGGAGTGCCATATGTTGCAACCGCTACTATTGCCTATCCGGAAGACCTGATCAGGAAGATAGAAAATGCAAAGAAAATAAATGGCCCAAAGTTCATCCAGATATTGTCTCCGTGCCCAACAGGCTGGTATTATCCACCGGAGAAAAGCGTTGAAATTTCAAGGCTGGCTGTCCAGTCAGGAATCTTCCCGCTTTTCGAGTACTCAAATGGTATAATGAAAGTTACAAAACCATCAAAACCTGTCAGCGTCAGGGAATATCTTTCCATGCAGAAGAGATTCGCACATCTGAACAATAATGATATAGAAAGCATACAGAAGGGCGTCGACGAAAGGATGGATTTCCTGCTTTCCAAGGAAAGGGAAGGAAGGACTCTTAACAAAAGTTCACAATAATTTTCTGAGCGGATAAAAGAGATTAACTGCTTGTTTCTCTACATCTGGATGGTAAAATAAATCTTGAATTGTAATCTAATCATGAGTCTTTTATGTCGTAGGGCGATCTTGGAATTTACGTCATGAACTTAATCTGCTAATTATAGAATCTTCATTGGAAACGCTGGGAGGGAGATTCGAACTCCCGAGCTACGAGAGCACAGGCTTTCCAGACCTGCGCCTTACCAGGCTAGGCTATCCCAGCTACTTCGGCGTTATCTTTCATTTATATTTATTCTTTCAGCCTTGTACGAACCAGAACAGTATAAAAGTCATCCACCAAGAAAGAATCTCCCCGGATCTTCGTATACGCAAGTGCAAGCAACATTACATGACGACAAAATATAGTTTCATCTAAATCAAAGGGCCATTGAAAAACAGCGATGGAATCCTTGCCAGCAAAATGAAATGTGTTGCTGCTCAATCATCCTTCGACGCAGAATATATCTAAGCTCAGGGATTCACGATCTGATGGATAGGTATGGAATACCAAAGATTTCGCGCAAGATTACAGCAAAAGCAAAATTTACAGCCGCGGATTACCTGAACTCCTTCCACCAAAGTAAAATGTGGATGCCCTCGCGTGCGATAATCGTCTTCTCCCGCAGGATATTTGATGCATTGTACCGTAACCTACCCCTAAGGGAATACGAATTCCCCTATGGCGGCACATTTATCGAGGGCATCAACGTCGATTTTGATCTCATGGTGATAAGATCATATGCCGGCGCCCCTCTATTAGCAACGATAGTTGAGGAGCTTGGAGCTCTTGGAGTCAGGGATTTCCTCATTGTAGGAACTGCAGGTGCTATCAACAATAAAGCAAAAGTAGGCGACTTGGTTCTATGCAGCAGAGCAATCAGGGATGAAGGAACCTCCTATCATTATGCAAAACCTTCTGTGTTTGCCTATCCTGACAAGGCACTTATAAAATCAATTGAAGCGATTCTGACCCAGCAGAATAAGAAATTTTTGCGCGGGGGCACCTGGACCACGGACGCACCATACCGTGAAACAAACCTGGAGGTTTCAACATTCAGTAAAATGGGAATTCTCACTGTAGACATGGAGGCTTCTGCTCTTTTCACTGTGTGCAGAAAACTCGGATTCAGGGGAGTGGCGCTGTTTATGGTTTCCGATCTTGTATACGAAGAACCATGGGGTGGTTTCCAGCTGGAAGGAGAGAAAATCGACGAGCTTGCAGAGACAGCCCAGTCTATAGCGCAAAGCAGATGGGTTGCTATGGATTCTGATAACATCACAAATCAGCTATCTTGAATGAACTCCTTGATAGAATTCAGCAATGTTTTGAACATATCGGGGGTCAGATTGCCTGTGTTTGTATTCCTCGGGCTTGGATGAAAAGAGGCAAAGATCCTCTTCCCATCATCAAGGTCATAGGAATTGGCATGCTTAAAAACCATTTTTGAAGGCTTCCCAATCCCGTAATGCTTCAGGTACTTAATATAAGAGTCAAAGGCAATTTTTCCTAATAGAAGTATGGCCTTTGAATCTGTCAGCAGATCAAGTTCTCTGCGGAGAAAAGGGAAGCAATTCTGCATTTCTTCTTTGGTCGGTATGTTGTCGGGCGGTACACACCTAACTGCCGCAAGTATGTAACAATCCTTCAGTTGAAGGCCATCTCCTATGTAGTCGGAATTTGCTTGATTTGCAAATCCGGCATCGTAAAGGCCCTTCATCAGAAACCTTGCTGAAAGATCGCCGGTGAACACCCTTCCTGTTCTGTTTCCACCGTGTGCAGCTGGAGCCAGTCCTATTACAACAAGCCGAGCATTGACAGGCCCGAATCCAGGAACCGGCTTTCCCCAATATTCCTGCTCTCGAAATCGCTTAGTCTTTTCTTTTGCTATCTTCTCCCTGAATTTCACAAGTCGTTTGCACTTCCTGCAAGATATAATATCATCTCTCAGGCGTTCCAGGATGTCGTTTTTGTCATTGTATGCTTTTCCAGTAAAAGTTGGATTTTCGTGACTCAAGGCGATTGTCATTCAGACCTTGCTTAAAAAATTAAGGTCTTTACAGGCAAACAACCTGGATCCTTGTTCAATGACCTAAGGGCTAAGTCATTCTTGTTGATTCCTTCTTAAGTGAAAAAATAGAAATAGCGTCGGGGGGGAGATTCGAACTCCCGAGCTGAGACAGCAATAGATCTCGAATCTATC
>JAJYZU010000132.1 GCA_021799755.1 Thermoplasmata archaeon | reverse complement strand
ATTTCATAGGCTTTGAGATAGAGGGAAAATACTTTGAGATTGCACAACAAAGAATAGAGAATAAGATTGCAAAGGGAACCATATCACAGTTTGAAGAGGATGAATAAATGTCAGATATAACACTGAAAAATGGAGATGCTTTAACTTTTCTGAAAGAGATGGAAAGTGAAAGCATAGATCTTGCCATCCTTGATCCACCATGGTCTTACGATTCCTATGGACAGTTCCCAAACAGGAATATAGAATACAAGACAGTCTCCGATACCTATCTGGAAGAAGCATTCAGAGAGATAATGAGAATATTGAAGCCAAAGAGCCACTGTTATCTCTTCACTACAAATTTAAGGTTGGGCAAAGATATACCGCTAATGGAGAAGATAGGTTTTACATATCACCAGATTCTAATAGTTCCATATCAGGGTATAAAACTGGGATACGGATACAGGCATGAGTTCCTTCCCATACTCTTCCTCAGCAAGAATGGAACTTCAACCACCAATTATCATAACGTCAGTAATCTCTTTTCTCCTCACTCCTTTAACACATTGGAGAAGCCACTTCCGGTTGTTGAAACACTCCTAAAGCAAAGTTCAAATGAAGGGGATACTGTCATTGATCCCTTTATGGGGACAGGAACCACAGCAGTCGCGTGTAAGAACCTCAAAAGGAATTTCATTGGGTTTGAAATCGATGCAGAGAGATTTAATGAAGTGAAGATAAGGGTTAGTTCAAGCATTGCGTACTTTGAACAGGATGAGTAAATACCCGTCATTTCTGATTACGAATCAAAGGAATGATTTTTAAATACTTATCCCACTATTCTGAATCATGGAAATTGATGAATTTCTGACAAGGATTTCATTGAGTGGTGCAGACCCTACAATCTTCACACTCTATGAAAAGGGAAAGAACATAACGCCATCGGGGAAGGAACTTGTTTTTGAGAACAGAACCCTGAAGACGTATACGAAGGCAGAGGATGCAAGTGTTGTCGGGATGATAAGGTATGAGAAGCCTTTCCCCAAGACCATATTCGCAATGGAACCAGAAGGCCTGAAGAACATACTTGCGGAATCTTCAAACGTGAAAATAGAGGACACATACCTGATAGCGTCAGGCAACATGGATTTCATGTGGAAGCTGGAAGTTCTTGGAAAGTCGAAGACAATGGACTTCAAGTATGAGAGACCTGATATCCTGCTCACAAAGGATACCATTGCAAAGATCATCAGGGCAGACAGGATTCTCGACACAACAACTGTTCTCGTTGAAGGCAACGGCAAGGATGTCTCCATAACTCTGACAGGCAAGATCAAATCGAATCATGCCAAGATAACGGTCCCGTCAACAGTTAAGCCATTCGATGCAATGTATGAAAAAAGGTTCGTGGAATGCCTCAAGCTTTGTGGTGAGAGGGACGTGAAGTTCAATGTCGATGGCAAAAAATCAGTGGCGGAATCTGATGTGCGTGGGGCAGGAATGATCCAGATATCAGATGAGACAGCAACAATCTCCTATTATGTCACGGAAATCACGAGAAGTGTTTCAGGAAGCAGAGAAGAATCCAACGATAAGGGGAATAAAGATACAGACTCTGGAAATGAGGAATCATTATCCAATGATGAACCACAAACACATTTTGCTGATGGAAGTGAAGATACCACTGGTGACATATGATGTCGGATGAGAAGGAAATTGTCCTGAAGATACTCCAGGATCTCATAACTTCTGAGATGCCTGCTCACATAGAAGTTTCAAAGAACAGCAAAGGATACAATTATTCCGTCTCGCTTCACGGCAAAGATATGGTCGAATGCCTCGATGCCGTGATGAAGACAATGGACATCCTCAAGGAAAAGTTTCAGTGATCAGTATGATCTGGACAGAGGCGTTCAGGCCACAGAATCTTGATGAAGTCGCAGGTCAGGATGATGTGGTCAAATTTTTCAGGAACCTCGGAAAAGTGGATGTTTCTCAATGGCCGCATTTCATATTTCAGGGATCACCTGGAATCGGAAAAACTACAATGTCTTGGGCCATTGCAAACCACTACAATCTGGATATAGTAGAAATAAATGCCTCACACTACAGGAAGGTGGAGGATATGGAAACCACAATCATGAGCATTGTGAAGCAAATTCCTGAGAAAGGCAAAAGGAAGGTCATCCTTCTGGATGAGGCAGATGGTCTCGGGTTGCATTCACAGTGGATGCTCAGGAGATATATGGAGGAATATTCCAATGTCAACATCTTCATCTTTTCGTGCAACTACAGCTCAAAGATCATACCTGCAATCCATGACAGGTGTGTGGAATTCCAATTTCATGGGCTTGATTTTCCATCACTGAAGATGATAGCAGATAATATCTGCAGGACAGAAAACCGTGAAATTCCTGATGATGAGGATATAATGACCATTGCAGATAAATCTGGAGGTTCAGCACGATCCTTCACCAACCTTCTCTTTCAGTATCTCGTGGGAGGCATTGTTCCCGAGACCACATTCAACATTACGGGATACCTCAAATCCATAAAGATGAATGACATAGAATCTGCGAAGAAACAGATTGTATCGGTCACATACTCGGAACTCATAAAACAAGTCATCGAAGTTCTCCTGAAAGCAAAGAATCCTGAGAAATATCAGGATATTATATGCAAACTCGGTGATTACCTCCTTCTGTCTCAGAATCCTGATGAGAATCTGGGGAAGATTGTTGTGACTTTGCAACTGAAAAAATATCTGAATGGTGGATCATGATCCTTCTCTATGGCAGGAGCCCATCTGGAAAGACCACCTATTTTATGGAACAGCATAAGGATCAGGAAGTCAGGATACTTCATGCATCCAGTTCCGATGAACTCAGGAAAGCCATAATTTCTTCACAATCCATCCTGAATGATCCTGCACCAACACTCATAAACACATGGCATGATCTGGACTGTGCGGAACTTCTGCCATATGTTCAGTATAATGTCTATGTCGAAGCACACTATTTTGAGAATACGAATGGAATAAAGATTGTTGGTGAAGGAAAGAATAAGCACTACTATGGTCTGAAGAACGAGCATCTGATAAAAACAAAAAAGATGTTCATAAAGAATGAGAAGAACTTAGGGAAATCAAATACTGATTGGATAGCCATTCTGGGAACGAGATACAGGTATCTCCAGTCAATGTTCCCCGAAATTATAAAATAGCCAATCGATGTGATCTTGGCATGCGTAAGCCTATACAGGTTTCAGGAAATAAGGTTACAGCATTGCTTGACCTGGAATATTCCCTGAAAACGATTGGCGTGATGGAAGTTGACAGATATTACCACAAAAAATCCATGACTGTTTACGCACATGGAAAAGTCATGCATATAAAGAAGGGATCTCGGAAATCAAGACTGTCCTCTTTTATCATAGAATTGAGGAAAAATTTTTACCCTGTCTGTTGTGAATATGATGAATATAATCCTGAAGATAATCCTCCTCTCTATATGCCTGATGGTTCCACATCGATGAAAGATATGGTGCATAAGTGGAATTTCGTTCACAGGCACGGCTTTCCTTCCAATTTGAACGGTTCTGGAAGAGGACAGGGACGTAAGGCATATGATATTTTCAATCACCCACTTTCATACATGATGATGTGCAATGAACATCATGAAGAGTATGACAGGGAGAATGGAGAATGGAAAAATCCTAAGAATCATAAAAAGTGATTCTTAAATACATTTCCACAGATCAGAAGTTATGCCAGTAAG
>JAJYZU010000131.1 GCA_021799755.1 Thermoplasmata archaeon | reverse complement strand
GTGCAGTCATAAAGGAGATAAAAAAAATATCTGACGTCAGGGACAGCAAGCTTTTGCTTAGAATCAAGGAGTGCTCCGTCAAAAATGTCCAGGAGTCCGAGGAAGGTATCTCGTTCGATCTCACCACAAGCAAAGATTCGTACAGCATTCATACAGACCTTGTGGGTGAATTCCAGATAGAGAATATCAGCAACGCAGTCCTTGCGCTCGAGCAGTCTGATGACCTTAATCCCGGCAGGACTGCTATAGAAAAAGGTATCTTCAACACCAGATGGCCGGGAAGAATGGAGATCATTTCAAAGTCACCCTTCATAATGGTGGACAGCGCACATAATCCCCCCGCTGCCGACACTTTGACGTACAACTACATGAGGATATTCAAGGAGAAACCTGTGCTGGTTATTGGAATGATGGCTGATAAGGATATTTTTTCATTTCTGCGCGCTATCAGGCCGATCAGCGACCGGGTAATTTTTACCACTCCTGACGAACCGGATAGAGCCGCAAAGCCGGAAATGCTTTCTGAAATCTCCGGTAATATATTCCGGGAAAAACGTGTAATACAGGATCCGTATGAGGCGATCGAATACGCCAAGAGAAACTACGATCATATACTGGTGGCAGGTTCCATGTATTTAGTGGGCATAATAAAAAAATTTGAGAAGTCAAACGCGCAGCCCTTTAAATAATAGGTTTTAAATTAACAAAATTCCATTTAATGATTCAAAACCTTTATTCACATTATACCTTTCCATGAATTCTGATCTGATGGCTAATCCGTTTTTGAATTTAAAGAAAGATAATCCCATACTGATTGGCGATCTGGCCTCACTCGGCATTTCATTCGTTCCTGGAAATCTCCCCCACAGGGAGAAAGAGATTGAACAGTTGACTTCCCTGCTTGGAAGTTTGATGCGGGGAACAAGACCATCAAACATAATGCTTTACGGAAAAACCGGAACAGGAAAAACATCAACTGCAAGATACGTTACATCGATGTTACTGGAAGCCAGCGGAGACAAAAACTGCGTCGCATACATTAACTGTCAGATTTTTGACAGCCCCTATTCAATTCTTGTATCAATTGTGCAGTCACTGCAGGCGGAAGGTGAGCAGATACCGCCACTGGGTTGGCCTCTGGACAGAATCTATTCAGAACTTCTGAAAAGACTGAAGCAGATGAATAAAAACGTAATAATTATCCTTGATGAGATTGATAAACTCACCGAAAAAAATGGCGGGGATTCCCTGTATGTAATCCTGAAAATATGCGAAGACTCTCCCTCCCCCTATGTATCGATTATAGGGATCACAAACAATACCAACTTCGTTCAGGACCTCGATTCCAGAGTTTCCAGCAGGCTTGGCCAGGAGAATGTGATCTTCAATCCTTATAATGCTTCACAATTGAGAGATATCCTGAAGTTCAGGACACAGGGTATCGTAAAGGATCAGGCTCTTGAGGACTCTGCAATCAATCTTTGTGCTGCCATAGGCGCTCAGGAGCACGGTGACGCCAGAAAGGCTCTTGATCTGATGCGCATATCGATAGATATTGCCATAAGAGAAAATCTGGACAAGGTTACGGAGGCCGAAGTGAACAAGGCAAGGGAAAAACTCGAGACCGACCTTCTCAAGGAATCCGTGAACGGTCTTCCACTTCACTCAAAAATTGTTCTTTTGAGCACCGTTGTGACTCAGGAAATGGATAAACGACCTATGTTCAGCGGTGAAATATATGAGAATTACAGAAACATATGCAGTGAACTTGGTTTTGTACCGCTCACCTCAAGGAGAGTGAGCGATATAGTCTCTGATCTTGATGATAATGGTCTTATCATAACGAAGATAAAGAGCATGGGGAGGCATGGAAGGACGAGGTTGATCCAGGTACCTGAAAATAACGGGAGAATCAAGCAGTACATACTGGAGGATGAGAGCCTTGAATCATTCAGGGGAACCGGTATGGGAAAGCAGGCGAGATTCTCGCCCTTTGATGGTTCCCAGGATGAGAGTCCCGATGGAGATCCTTCATCCAAAGATGATATTGATGATGTGTTCGATGCAAAACCTGACGGATCATGATTTATAGAGAAATGCCAGATCATCTATAATCGGCACCAGGTCATATCCATTTTCATTTGCGAAGTCCTTTGGTGCCTTTGACCAGTCATAATTGTCCACCATTATAAGCCCGCGTTTCTTCAGGTATCTGTCCGCGTTGGTCAGTTCGAACATGACGTGATCATAGGTATGATCAGAATCGTGAAAAAATATGTCTATGGGAGATATTTTCCTCAGTGCGGGCACTAGCGTCTCCCTGCTGTCTCCAATTGTAAGTGTCCATTCCGATCTCATCTCCTGCGGCACCACAAAGCCAACAGGCATGTGATCCGACTCCCCGTATCTGATACCAAGGTCGAAACTGTAAAGCTTTCCGTCAAAATCGCTCAATGCACTTAGAAAGGCGTAGCTGGTGGTTCCTGGACCAACGCCTGTCTCGACAACCCTCCCAGGCCTGAGGAGTTTGGTTGCTGAGAAGATATAATTCAGCTCATCGGGTGAAACCTGCCAGTAATCCTTACCGGAAACCAATTTTTCAACATGCAACCTGACAGGCGCAAAAGACTCTCTTGCCTCAAAATATATTGAAGGATCAAGCTCGAAATCAGAAAGGAATTTATTCCAGCCTCTTTCCTGATTCGTCAAAAGTTATCTCCTTTCCCACCTGTGCAACTATAACTTCGGATGATCCACGTTCCTTCACTAATCTGCTGAAAAGCATGGGGTCTGCCTTGATCAGATCAAATGTGTTGTAGTGCATTGGGATCGTATATTTTGACCGTATCATCCCAGTGGCGTATGCAGCCTCCTCGGGTCCCATGGTATAGTGCCCGCCTATGGGCAAAAGGGATACCTGTGGCTTGTAGAAATCACCCACAACCTCCATATCTTTGACAATTCCAGTATCACCTGCATGATAGATCCTGAAATTGTTTCCGATTACGACGCCCATCGGTGGGCCTGCATAGGCGCCATTATAGCTGGAACTGTGATATGCTGGTACCGCACTGATCTTTATTCCCTTGACCTTTGTGGAACCACTTATATTTATGTCATGAGCCTTCAGCCAGTCGTTCTTTTCTGAAAGTGCCCAAGCAAGTTCCACCATTGTAACAAGTTCTGCAGAGTTGGCTTTGCAAATCTCTATTGCATCGCCCAGATGATCGGAATGGGCATGCGTTACCACAACCACATCGGCTTTCACATCTGACGGTTTGATATCAGCAAAAGGATTTCCGTTGAGGAAAGGATCCACTATGATCTTTGTACCCATATCAATGCTAAAGCACGCATGACCGTGCCATGTAAGACCTATTTTCGCCATAAATTGCAATAAGTTCAAAGAGTAAAAAGTTATTGTCTCGATCTGATTAAAATAATGGTTCATTTCCGGTCCGATATGGATGGACCGGAAATTCTGTGTAGATTTATTTTATGGTTTCAACAATTTTTTCAGAAAATGTCTTCATGGGATCAACTAATGTATAGCCGTCCTTGTCTGATATCTTCTGATCCGAAGGGGGATTCTCCAGATATCTGGGAACGTACTCATTGATTCTCTTGGGGAAACTTGGTATATTGTTGTTCTCATAGAATATTCCAGTTGGGATTTTATCCTCCCACTCACCCGCCTTTGCATACGCTCTCTGGAAAACCTCTTCCAGGTTAGAATCATCATTCTTTACAACAGG
>JAJYZU010000130.1 GCA_021799755.1 Thermoplasmata archaeon | reverse complement strand
GATATAACCGATATCAGTTGGGGCGGCATAATTCACAATGCATTTGCTTTCGGAGCTGTCTCAGCAGGTATGTGGTGGTATGTTATTCCTCCCGGACTTTTCATAATACTAGTAATTTTAGGTTTTACGATGACCGGATATTCTCTTGAAGAAATGTTCAACCCGAAGAAGAGAGGATTCTGATGATAAGCATCAACAAGCTGAACGTTTCCTATACGACAGATAGTGGAGTGGCAAGGGCAATCACCGATCTAGACATGGATGTGCATGAAGGAGAGACCATGGGACTCGTTGGCGAGTCCGGGAGCGGAAAGAGCACTCTTGGGCTCGCAATGATGCGTATACTTCCAAAGAATGCACAAATTTTGTCTGGTTCCATACATGTCAACGGCACAGACCTGATGTCACTTTCGCCTGGGAAGATGCGCAGGCTCCGTGGAGAGACAATAAGCATGGTATTTCAGGGAGCGATGAATTCCTTAAATCCCCTAATGACAATCGAGAGGCAGGTTTCTGAACCGCTCATCATACACAACATGGCACAAGGAAATAATGCACTGGAACTGGGGAGAGAAGTTTTAAGAAAAGTGGGACTGAAATCAGCGGTATGGAAGCAGTACCCGCACCAGCTGAGCGGCGGAATGAAGCAGAGGGCGGTAATAGCAATGGCGATCATCACCAATCCGAAGATACTGATTGCGGATGAGCCTACGACTGGACTTGACGTTGTCACCCAGATGGCAATAGTGAAGCTGCTCAAGGATACGCAGCGGGAGAGGAACATTACAATGATCTTTATTAGCCACGATTTGCCAATAGTAACCAAGATTGCTGACAGGATCTCTATAATGTACGGTGGAAGGTTAATGGAGAGCGGCACAACGCCTGAGATTGTGAGGTCCCCGAAGCATCCATACACGGCAAAGCTCCTTGCGTCTGTACCGGATGTCAAGGGAGACCACCTGATCGCAGGAATTCCCGGAGAACCCGTAAGCGCCCTCAGGCTCCCCTCGGGATGCCTTTTCCGGGAAAGATGCGAAATTGCATTGAAAGAGTGCAGCAGCTATAATTACGAAGGCGGGTATCAGGAAAAAGATCATGTTGCTTTCTGTATTAACACGGGTGCAGTTTGATGCTGGCGATAGAGCTAATTGACGTGAAGAAATACTTTCCTCTCCGGGGAAGGGATAAAGACGGGGAAAAGAGGATAGTCCGTGCTCTGGACGGTGTATCCCTCTCTATAGAGAAGGGAAAGATACATGCCATAATCGGGGAAACCGGGAGCGGTAAGACAACTGTTGCCAGAATAATTACTGGCCTGACTGAGCCAACTAGCGGGTCTGTGAAAATAGATGGCAAGCCTTTATTCAGTGCATCCGGAAAGATTAATCTGGAGGTCAGGAAGAGCATCCAGATGGTTTTTCAGGACCCTTACAGTTCCTTCAATCCAAAATTCACAATCGCGAGATCAGTATCGGAGCCCCTCAGGCTGCATCACATTAAATTTGATATGGAAACTATTTCCTCTGCTCTAGAAAGGGTCAACCTTACACCTCCTGGGGATTTTTTAGCTCGGCTGCCACATGAACTGAGCGGCGGGCAGAAACAGAGAGCCGCCTTCGCTCGAGCAATCATCATGAATCCGAGCATTATAGTGGCGGATGAGCCGGTCTCTATGCTTGACGCATCAATTCGAGCGAATGTACTGAAATTGATTCGGGAGTTGAACGGCAACTCATCCACTACATTTATCCTGATATCACACGATATATCAATGGCCCTTATGATCTCGGATAGTCTGACCGTAATATATCTGGGAAAAATAAAGGAACAGGGATCAAGGGACCAGATAAGGAACAACCCACTGCATCCTTACTCACAGCTTCTCTTCGAGACCGTTCCTACACTTGATTCTGGAAATATTCCTGATGTTACCTATGCAGATATTGATGCATCCGTAAGAGTGCATGGATGCAGTTTTGCCGACAGGTGCAAGTTTGCCAAGTCCATATGTTTTGAAACAGATCCAGAGCTTAAGGAGATCGAGCAAGGTCATTTAGTCGCCTGCCATCTTTATTAGTAATTTGGCCTGAAAGGATTCGACTATTCCACTACCGGCTCCATGAATTCAAGTGTTGGTTCTGTCGACGTGGAAAGCTTTATTTTTGCGTTTAATGGAATGAGCATCTGGCCCTCCCCATGGCCAAACGGAAGACCGTAAAGCGAAGGTTTCTTGAGTTCATCCATGTAATCCTCTATCACATCTTCGACAAAGGGCATGGGCTCGCTCTGCTCATTCACTGTCTTTATGTCACCGAATGCAAATCCAGAAAAGTTCCCAAGCAGATTTGCCAGTTTCATTGTGAAAAGATACCTGTCAATATCACCTGCGGTGATACCGGTATCCTCAGCAAAGAGTATCTTGTCGGTTGTATCAGGCATATATTTTGTCCCGATGAGCGAAGATGCAACTGAGATGTTGGTTCCGATTGATGTCCCTTCAACCGTTCCGGGATTTATATATTTGAAAAGTAAATCCCTGTCTCCTGTGGCAAAGTTGCTTGTCTTTCCCTCCAAAACCTCTATTATAGTTTTGAAGTAAGGTTTTCCGATTTCCTCTGGATCAGATCCCGGCATAGGGCCATGGAATGTAACAAGATTCGCAAGCTTGTTGAAAGCCAGGTGCAGTGCCGTTATATCGCTGTAACCGATGAATATCTTTGGATGATCATGAATCACGTCAAAATCAAGAAGGGGCAGCGTATGAATGGACCCGTAGCCACCTCGTGCACAGAAAATTGCCTTGACGTTGTCATCCTTGAATGCGTTAATAATTTCCTGGCTTCTTTCATCTGCAGTGGCAGCCAGTTGATGTACCTGAACTAGCCTCTTGATATTGCTCCCAAGAGAGATCTTGAAGCCCAGTTTCTTCAACCTCGCAATTCCCTTCGATAGATTTCCCATGTCCGGAGCACTTGCAGGTGCAATTATCCTTATTTCATCTCCTTCCCTTAATTTTGGCGGTCTAACTTTATCCATTGTTTGTCACCTCTCTCTGATTGCGCAAAGCCACCCTATACCAGACTATTATGATCCATGTGTGAACCACATTCCAGCCACTGTCTCCATGTCATGTATAGACCATGTAAGCACTATTTACCTGCCTGGTCTTGAATAGAACGGTTATTGCCTCGACCTTAAGTATATGGAGACTGATAAAGTTGACTGTTAATGAAAACATACCTTTGTCTGTTCAGGATTATAGTTCACGCGCTGGTTCATCGTTGTTAGATAATTCTTTAATATGGATTGCCATGGTCTAATATGCATCGTGTCTCACGGGTTGATGATTCGGCAGAAATCAACCTGATGATTCCGATCATAACTTCCATATGGAAGAACACCAGTATTCGATCAGAATTAGCAGACACGCTCAGGGCAGTGGCGTATAACGGCGGGTTGGTCCTGCATGTCACGGACAATGACGAGGAGAGGGCAATTCTGATAGGGTCGCCAGGACATAAACGTGGGAAAACATATCTTTATGCAAGGATATTCTTAATCAAGGATCATTCCCGGACCACAATACAGTCCATGTTATTTGCCCATCTCAAGCAATGGGCTTTGGAGAATGATTATAATCGCATAGTTACTGAAATTGACCCATTTAATTTAGAGGAGGTATCATTCTATTTCGAAAAGACGTGCCCAATATCGATAGAACCGGTTTTGCTTGACGTCGTTCACGACCATGCCGAGCAGAGAGGAAGATACCAATGTTTGAGAATATTGTTAGATTTGCCTGTTGACCTGACTTGCGCCAAAAATGAG
>JAJYZU010000129.1 GCA_021799755.1 Thermoplasmata archaeon | reverse complement strand
TTCCCACCACAAGGGGACCCACGGTCATGCCAATTGTTATCGAGTAGAAGTTGAAAGGTGGGATGACTGCAAAAACGCCGTAAGGCTTCATAATGCTCTGGCTTTCCTCATTTTTGTAACCCTTGCCGGTGAATCTCACAAACCCCTGATTCTCTATAAGGTTGAGCGAATAATACCTCATGAAATCTATTGCCTCATCCACATCTCCCATTGCCTCGTAACGATTCTTTCCATTCTCATATGCAAGAATGGCGGCCAGCAGGAATTTCCGCTCGCTCATTATATCTGCCGCCTTCAGCAGGATTCTGGTTCTTTCAACATATCCTATATCAAACCATTTCCGGTAAGAGGAATGCAGGATTCTTAGAGTTTTGTCCACCGTTTCAGGGGACGACATCTGGAATGTCGCTATCTCCTTCCCGTCTATTGGAGAGATATCCTTGATCTTTCCCTTCTCCTTTACCTCCCCTGCTGCCAGGTTCGGGTACTCCTTCGAGAAATAAGTTTCCGCCTCCTTGAGTGCGTTTTCGTATAAGCTGTCAAACTCATTCTCTTTGCCGGCGTCTCTCATCTTAATAAAGGTGTTCTCATTATCAAACATAGAATTTCTAACCTCCTTCTTCCGGTTGCCCGTATTGCTTGTGGTAATCCTCTTTTTGCTTAAAAATCCGAGCATTGAAGAACAATGTTCTCTGGCATGGGAACAGGCGTAAGCATGATGATGTTAAAAAACGTTATTTACAGCAGAAAAATGAATCATTTCATCCCGACATGACTTTCCTGAAATTTTCAAGGGTAAGGGTATTAATTACCTGCCCCTTTCCAAGCCAGCCTCTTCTGGCTATTGCGGTTGCGAATCTGAGGTTTGAAAGGTCAGCGACATTATGTGCATCGCTCCCCAGCGTGAACTTCACTCCTGTGTTGCTCGCTCTGCGCACTATATCCGCGGGAAGATCGGATCGGAAGGGGTCACCATTTATCTCAAGGCATACGCCTGCGGCGGAGCATTCCGCTATAATTCTGTCCATATCCAGTTTGTAAGGCTCACGTTTTCCGATCAGTCTTCCTGTGGGGTGTGCAACCCCATTTATGAGCCCAGATTGTATTGCCCTTACCACCCTCCCCGTATTCTCGTCACTATCCCCGGTCACGAATTGATGGAGGGAGGCCAGGACGAAGTCCATTTCCGACAGCACCGCTTCTCCAAGATCAAGGCCGCCGTCCTTGAGAATTTCAAGTTCGACCCCTTTGAGTGCTGGGAAGTTTAATTTTGAGGAGGCTTCATCTATCCGCCTGTTCAATTCATGGAAACCTGTTTCGTCCAGGCCATTCGCCACTCTCAGGCTCTTGCTGTGATTAGTGAACACAATGTATTCAAGCCCATTCTTTCTGGCCTGCAGCATCATCTCTTCGACTGTATTTGATCCGTCGCTGTCAACAGTATGGGTGTGAGTGTCTCCCCTGATCTGTTCATAACCTACGATGTCAGGGAGTGCGTGGTTCATGGCGGCTTCTATTTCTCCAGTGTTTTCCCTCAATTCAGGTTCAATATATTCCATTCCGAGGCCCGAATAGATTTCCTCCTCGGTCCATCCTGCAATCTGCCTCTCCTCACTAAAAAGCCCATACTCGTTTAGCTTCATGCCTGAAGCAATGGCGATGTTTCGGAGATGTATGTTATGTTCCTTGCTGCCGGTGAAATACTGAAGCGCTGCTCCGAAGGATCCCTCCTCTATGAGCCTGAGGTCGCAGGTGATTCCTATCTTAAGATTCACGGTTATTTTCGATTCTCCTCTCACAACAGTTCCAGAGACACGATCAGATCCGACCAGTACTTCAGCAGCCTTTGATTTGTCTTTGGCAATAGCAAGTATATCCACATCTCCGATGGTTTCCTTCATTCTCCTGATGGATCCGGCAACGGTTACCCTGTCAAAAAGACCGCTTTCAACAAGGAAATTCTTTAGTTCCATGATATCGGGGTAAGCCTTTCCCAGCGGTATCCTTGTCGGTCCAGCTGACAGGCTAACTTCCAGGGACTTTGAGAGATTCATCTCAGTTTTCTCCCCAAATCCGGGCAATTTAGAAATTTTATGTGATTCAATTGCCACACGCAAATCCGAAATATTGGTGATGCCTAAATTCACGTAAAGGGATGCTATTTTCTTTGCGCCAAGTCCCTGTATTTTCCTCAACTGTTTGAAGTCCACCGGATATTTTTTCTTTAAATTATCGTGGGCCGTAATTCTGCCTTCTTCTATGTACTGCTGTATTTTTTTCTCAATAGCCGCCCCAACGCCATCTATTTTCCTTAATTCGTTCCTGCGACTAATTTCCCTGATGTCCTCTCCAAGTCCGGCAATGCTCATCGCAACGCGGCGATAGGCTATGGATTCCCATTTCTGGCCTTCTATCTCCTCCATATCAGCCAGTTCAGAGAAAACTTCAGCGAGTTCATCATTAAACATGCCTTAACATGGAGAGAGGCAATATTTAGTTTTATGATTATGCAGGAAAAAGGTGTCTACTGCTTGCTGATCTAAATATCACTTTCTTGAAAGCCTGAGGGTATTCATACCCTTGTCAACGACAATGGATTGTCCGTTGATTCCATAGGCCATTTCGCTCAGAAGGAATACTGAGACATAAGCAACCTCAGTGGCATCGAGATCGGTAGTATCGGAGATCTTTCCGAAATTAAACGGAAAGGTTTTCCTGAACCTGTCTTCCCTGGACACAGCTCCCGGTAGCACAGCGTTAACCCTGATATTATACGCTTTGAGCATTTCGGCCGATTTCCTGGTCATCTCTTCGATGGATTTCTTTGCGATGGTATACGCAATGCTTGATCCAGTGAAAATAGCAGGTGAAGCGCCAACGTTTACTATGGCTCCGCCCTTCTTCCTCATGGCTTCTGAAAATACTCTGATAACATTGTATTGAGCCCCGACATTGCTGTTGAACATTTCCATGAGATCAGAGGGGGGTGGCAGATCCCTGCCTGTCTCTTCGTATTTTCCAGGTGAGTTGTAAACAACGTCTATACCACCGTAGAATTCTATGATCTTGTCCCTGATTTCCCTCATAGACTCCTCGTTTGTCGCATCTCCTTTGAATATCTTAATCGTAGATGATTCAACAAGGCCAAAACTGCTGCCTGACCTCGACACCATGGCAATCTTTGATCCGAAGTTAATCAGGAGCCTCGCTACAGCGTTGCCCTGCCCCGGTCCCACACCAATGACAACTGCAACCTTTCCAGCAAGTGACTCACGTATCACGTCCATAGTTTGGTAGAATATGTTTTGTCATATAAACTCTTGTCGTATTCTGCTGCATAATCCGGCAAGAAATTTATAACACATGTGCATTGGCATTTTATGTTTCCCTTCGCGTCTGTGTATAACGGAACCTCCACATCTGGAGGCGCAGATACTTCGCTGTTCCTGATCGTGATCATTGCTTTTATTGTGGTAAGGAGGGTTTATCGTGGGATCAACGGGAGGCGGTTCAGTACTAGGCGAATTTTCACAATACCAATTGTTTATACCATGCTTCTGTTAGCTTCATTCATCTCGCTGCCTGTAAGCTATCTGTATGAGGCTTCTTTGTTGCTTCTAATCCTGCCGGGGGTGGTCATTGGGTTGAGATTCGGCAATGCTGTAGTGTTTTTCGAGCAGGATAGCCAGACCTTCTACAAGCGTTCACAGTTTATACTGATCTTCTGGCTGATTTCACTTCTCGTCAGGGAAACCCTTGCACTTTTATACCCATCGGTGACCTTAGTAATACTATTTGTCGACGGGCTTCTCTCACTGACCACAGGACTGATTA
>JAJYZU010000128.1 GCA_021799755.1 Thermoplasmata archaeon | reverse complement strand
GGGATTTCACAATCTGATCTGGTAGAGAACGAATTTGAACTGCTTGAGGACGCTCCGGAAAGGCGCAAATTGATCGTTCTTGACAGCAGATCCGGTGAATCACAACTGATGGATCCTGTCACTTTCAGAACCTTTACCGTCCGAAGGGAGATAGATGGCAGGGAGATTGAAGTCTCTGTTTATGACAATGAATACTTTTTTGATTAACGGAGGATTTCCCTGAAGGATACTGATCTCATATGGGAATATCAGCAGAATGGGGAAGACTCAGGGAAGTTTTGATACACCGGCCCGGGATAGAGATAGACTATGCGATGCTTTCTCCAAGGCCATTCCTTTTTGAAAGAAGCTTCAAAACTGGACAGGCAATCACGGAACACGAGGATCTTGAGGAGAAGCTTGAAGAAGCAGGCGTAAGGGTAAAACTGCTGAAGGACACCATAATTGATTCTGCAAGGAAAGACAGAGAATTCAGATTACATCTGGAGGAACGTGTCAAGAAGATCGTGATGTTTTATGGGGAAGTTGAACTATCTACAAAGGCAAGAAATGAGCTTGAAAAGAATGTTTCAGGTCTGGATCCTCTCAATCTTTTCCACATCCTGACCCTTGAGCCGTCTGTGGATCTGAAGGCCACATCAGACGGCATAAGTTACCCGACCATATATTCAAACATTCCACTGGCAAACCTGTATTTCATGAGGGATCAGCAGGCAGTCGGCACAGACGGCACCATAATTTCAAACATGAAAGCGCTTCAGAGGAGAAAGGAAACCTCAATCACGGAATTCGTGTTCCGGGAGAGCCTGAAGGAGAAGAACATTTACAGGATACCGGAAAACATGTTTTTTGAGGGGGGTGATTACATGCCAGTTGGAAATTTTGCCCTCATAGGTACGGGCCCCAGGACCAACACTGAAGGTGCAATGTCGGCGATGAATTCCGGGCTACTGAAATTTCCGGAGGTGGGTATAGTCGAAAATCCTGTCTATGAATTCATGAGTGGACAGGAAAGGGATCCAATGATCAACATGCATCTGGATACGTACTTCAATATTGCTGGGGAAGGAGTGGCAGTCACTTCCGAACAGCTGGCACACAGGGCAAACGTTTCTGTAATGATATTGCAGGATGGAAAATATGTTAAAGAAAGGGAAATAAACTTGCTGGATTATATGAAGGAGAAAGAGTTTTCAATCATAAATCTTTCAATTGCTGAACAACTTAGCTATTCATCGAACTTTCTTACAATCTCTGACATGAAAATCGTTGCTGTGGAGAGCAGGAAGGTCCTTGATCGGTTATTGAAAGAAGGCATATTTTCAAAAGTGACGGAGGAGAAAGTTAAGAAATCGCTTCCTAAAGCCGGGGATGAGATGTTTCCCTATTCAAAACAGGCAAGGGAACTTGGAATGGATGTAATTGACATTGACCTTTCCGAACTTACAGGTGGATATGGCGGGGCCCACTGCATGACCGCAGCACTGAAACGCAACTAGAAAAAACATCGGATCTATATCGAAAGGTTTAATTCTGCTGTTTCATTACGCTGCTACGCTGATTAACGCTTCATCAGTATATATTAGAGGGATTTAATGGCTTCAGAAAGAACTCAGAGAAAGACCAAGGACAAATGGAAAGAAAAGACATGGTATACAATATCATCACCATCATACATGGGTGGAAAGGAAATCATAACGAGTCTGGGCAACGGTCCAGAGACAATGGTGGGAAGAAAGATAGAGATACCTGTTTCCGATCTTACCGGAAATTTCAAGAAAGGCACCACCAAGGTGGTATTCAGGATAACGGACTGCCAGGGCACGAACTGCTCCACTGATTTTATGGGCCATTATGTAAGTGATGATTACATCAGAAGAATGGTGAGGCGAAGAAAGGAAAGAATCGATGTTGTATCGAAATTCAAGACCAGTGATGATTATTTGATAGCAATAAAGTCAGTGATTGTCTCTGACGCCAAGCTCAACTCCAACAAGAGATCATCCCTCAGAAAGAAGATATTTGAAGTGCTTAACCAGAAAGTGATACAGTCAAGCTATCACGAAATATGTTCGTACATAATAGGCGACGACATCCAGAATGATATCATAGAGGCGACCAAGAATATTTATCCGGTGAAAAAACTGGAAGTTAGAAAGTCTGAAGTCATCGGAAAAGCAAAAAGTACGGTTCAGGCACCAGTTGCTGAAGAAACATCAGCGGCAGTTTGAACCTTTTTGATTAAGCCGGGGTGGCTCAGTTGGTAGAGCGTCGGACTCATAGGAAGAAATTCTGAGAAATCCGAAGGTCTCGGGTTCGATGCCCGATCCCGGCATAATGCTAAACACGTCATGAACCGAGGAGAAATTTGTAACAAGAATCAACAATAATTCGGATCATAAGATTTGTTCCCTTTGACACAGACAATAGGAAATTATGATGAGAGCGCAAATATTACCAGGCTGACATACACGTAAGATGTGAGAAATAGCGCCCTGTATTGGCCGGTAAACTATGACATTAACCACCTTACAACGTTCTCAAACTACGAGTTATGGGATGTCAGGTTCCGTCTGGAAATTGATTATAAAGCCATGTATAATACTATCCCGGAAAACCATGCAGGAAAAATCTTCAGGATATATTCTTTCCATAGACAGTGGAACAAGTGGCTGCAAATCCTCGCTATGGAATGAAGATGGTCTGATGGTCAAAATCAGGACTGAAACCCTAGATAGAATTTTCCCAAGGGAAAATTTTGTGGAGCAGGACCCCAATATGATCTGGGAGAGGCAGACTGCAGCAATCAAGTCTGTAATTTCTCAAGCTGGTATAGGTTATTCAGACATTAGTTCTATAGGCATAACAAATCAGAGGGAAACTGTTATAGCCTGGGATTCTGAAACAGGTTTGCCTCTTTACAATGCCATATCTTGGATGGATCGGAGAACCAGATCTTATGATGCAAAACTGAAAAGCAGAACAAAATCAATCATCAAGGAGAAAACAGGGCTCGTTGTGGACCCTTATTTTAGCGCAATGAAAATGAAATGGATCCTGAATGAGATTGCAAGGAAACGCGATAAAAGATTCATTGAACGTATCAGGATGGGGACTGTTGATTCGTGGATAATATGGAAGCTAACATCCGGGAAGTCTCATGTGACCGACTATTCAAATGCGTCGAGAACTTTGCTTTTCAACATAAAGGATGGCAAATGGGACCAGGAATTACTTGAGATATTTGGTATACCGGAAAATGTCCTTCCCGAAGTTGTTGATTCGATCAACCCCGGAATAAAAACAGACCCATCTGTTACAGGCACAGAGATCAATATTGGAGGAATCGCAGGAGATCAACAAGCTTCCCTGTTCGGGCACCTTGCTTTTGAGAAGGGCGAAATGAAGAACACATACGGGACTGGATCTTTTCTGCTGGTTAATGCGGGAGAGAATGTCCCGCATACGAAAAGACTCATTTCGACTGTAGCATGGAAAGAGAAGGGAAAGAGGATGATCTATGCCGTGGAGGGGAGTTCATTCAACACAGGATCACTTCTTGACTGGATCAGAGACGGACTGAAAATACTCAGCAACAGCAGCGAGTCAGAGACGATGGCAATGCAGTCCCCAGCTGATCACGGGCTTTATTTTGTTCCCGCGCTGACGGGTCTTGGTGCACCGTACTGGGATAATAAAGTTAAAGGGGTTATATTTGGAATCACACCAAAAGTAACACAGGCAGAAATTGTCAGGAGTGCCCTGGAATCAATAGCCTTCAGGATAAGAGACATTGTGGATACAATAAAGTCAGAGACTGGAATTAACGCAAAGGATCTGAAAGTTGA
>JAJYZU010000127.1 GCA_021799755.1 Thermoplasmata archaeon | reverse complement strand
CAACGGTTATCCGTTTTGTCCTGTCTGCGTATCTGCCATGGCTAGATTCTGTATCGATCACGCTGAATTCGGGCATGAACTCAGCGTTCCTGGCATCGCCGCTCAGGTACCACAGTTCGTCCACCACATCACCTTTTTTCAATCGCATCAGAACGATATGACCGTGTATCCTTCGACCGCGTATCTGGAGAATGCATCCCTGGCGAACTCAAGATCGATTCCTTGCTTCTGGAACTCGTCCTCGAGGCTCCAGTTCTTCACCTGGTTGGAACATGCCTCAAGCGTGATTCCCGCCTTCCTCAGGTCCTGTATGGCGTCGACAATCTCGCTGTTGTCCTGCCCCTTCTCCAGTGCCCTCACGCCACCGGTGAACAGGAACACCTCCACGGCCTCAACGCCGTTCTCCTTCTTCGCATCATGTATTCTCCTGGCAACATGAAGACCTGACATCACCTTTGCTCTCTGATCCAGTCCTGAATTGATCACTATCGCTATCTTTGCTCCCATTTTCCAAACCTTCATACGCATATTATAATATACTAATAAGTCTTTTGGGACCGATCATGCTACATGGAAGCTTCGTGGTGTCTGATTTTCCTCTATCCGGAATTCATGATCCTGAATATGTGAGGGAAAAGCATAAAAATTGCTTGCGCAGTCCGGCGGATGGTCCACTGATCATGATGTTTCCGCATGGGGTGCCTGCATAGCGATGTCGCCGGAATTCTACATATCTGCAGCGATTTTCGGCATGACCCTTTTCCTGGTCATCAAGCGCCCCTTCAATCTTCAGATAGGTTATTCCGCGCTCATCGGTGCAGCGCTCAGCTATGCCCTGGGAACCATAGACACCGGCAGCATCGTGACTGTCTGGAACATCGTCTGGAATGCCACATTCACGTTCATCGCAATCATAATAATTTCGCTGATATTTGACGAGGCCGGGGTCTTCAGGTATGCTGCACTCAAGATCGCCGGGTACGGCCGCGGCAACGGACCTGCACTGTTCGCACTCGTAGTGCTTCTGGGTTCAGGGATCTCGGCAATATTTGCCAATGACGGCACAGCGCTTATTCTCACGCCCATAGTCTATGCAATGCTCTCCGAGCTCAAAATGGAGAGGAAACTGATTATTCCGTTCATCATGGCGACCGGCTTTATCGCGGATTCGGCAAGCCTGCCCCTGCCTGTCAGCAACCTTGTCAACATTGTGAGTTCCACATACTTCCACATAAGCTTCCTGGATTACGCCCGAGTCATGATAGTACCGGACATTTTCTCCGTGATCTCATCCCTTGCCATTCTCTACCTGTTCTACAGAAAGTCGATTCCCGGGAAGTACGACCCGGGAGCCATGGGAAGGCCGGAGGATGCGGTGAAGGAGCCCGCCGTCTTCAGGCTTGCCCTGCCCGTGGTCATAATTCTGATGATACTGTATTCAGTGGGCGGGATATACAACGTGCCCATAGCGTTTATTTCCGTCGCAGTTGCAGTATTTCTGGTCATTGTGGCAAGATACAGGTCGGAAATAGATGTTAACAAGATTATGAGGGATGCGCCATGGCAGATAGTGATATTCTCCTTCGGGATGTATCTCGTTGTGTTTGGGCTGGGAAGGGAGGGGCTGACTGCCATCATGAGCCAGGTTCTTGTGTATCTTTCAGGATTGCCCGAGCCTTTGCCTGTGGTATTCTCAGGATATTTCTTTGCGTTCCTGGCATCATCCATGAACAACATGCCCTCGGTGATGCTTGGCGCTCTGGCAATTTCAAATGTGCGCAATCCCGGGCTTCTCGTTTACGCCAATGTCATAGGGAACGACATCGGGCCCAAGTTCACCCCCATCGGGTCACTCGCAACACTCCTCTGGATACACACCCTCAACAGAAAAGGCGGATTTGCAATAGGATACAGATATTACATGAAGGTCGGCTTCATTGTGGCTCTTCCCGTGCTCACTGTGACCCTCCTGTCCCTGTACCTTCTATAGTACGATAGAGGCATGCAGGTCATGGCGCCTGCGAAAATTACGCACAGCGTTTCTTGGCTGATCGAATTCATTCAGTGAATCATGCTATGTATGATGTGCTGTCGGAATCGAACCTGTTCACTATCTTCAGCCTGGAACCGTCTCCGCCATGCACCTGGAGAAGCTCTGGATACACAGACCACAGATCACCGTTGCTCAGGATCGAAGCGGGATGGCTTGGCCCAAAGTATTCCCTTGTTACAAGCGCGGTCATGGCTCTCGCCTCCGCCTCGTTTATGAATCCGACAGAATGCAGGTACTCATGCGCGAGAATGGAGAATACGAATGAATTGAACTCCAGCGGAGACCTGGCAATCCTGCTCATGGCGTTAACCAGAGACTCGTTCATGACGATGTAATTGCCTCCAACCTGCCAGTATGCACCCACGGTGGCGGGCAGATCCGAAAGAGCAAGGCCGAGACCGGATCTCTCGAGTCCGGTGACCTTCCTCACAGATCTCTTGACAATCTGAAATATCCCGTCATAGCTCATCCTGGCATTCACCAGTTCGTCCTGGTGGTAACCGCTCGAACGCAAACTCCGGCCGGGCTCTTTCCCCGCGGAAATGTTTTCGTGTTCCCACCTTTTATAATCAGTATCTCTTGATATATACTCAAACAAAAAACCACCAGACCACACAGATCAAGCCGGTATAAATAGATTGCATCATTGCGGCATTATCAAATCTTGGTTGATTTTCAGGTATCCTGTAACTGTTTAGCTTTTTGCTGTCCCGGAAGGATCCGTTTGCCTCGATCTGCAAATTTTGCGATTCGGATAAAGTCCATATTGCGCGTAAAGTTATCAACAAAAAGTTGACAATGTCATCATTGCACACAGTAGAAGGTGATCCTATCGTGACCGGATAAGGATATTTTCCATTCCTGTTGTATAATTTCCATAAAATGGACATATATCGTTTCGTCGGAATAGAGATAAAATTCGGAAAAAAATTCTCATGAAAATGAATTGGAATGAACTAAAAAAATAATATTTTCCGGATAAATAAATATCCGGGTCCATTGAATTAAGATTTGCGCGTGAACTTTACCCCTGGTCCCACTGGAATGGTTTTTGGCCTTATGCTGTTGATTATGATTGCAAAGCTCGTGTAGGCTGCAAAGAATGCGGCAAGGATGCCAAAGTATCCACCAATATGCGTCCACATTGTGCTGCTGTATATTGCGCCAATCCCTAGCGCTATAAAGGCGATCCAAAGTGTCAGGAACGTCAGGTTCAGCGTTGTGTTGAGCATCATGGCTCCGCCCCACATATACAGGGTGAATATTCCCCACAGGACGAGAGACCAGCCAATGGCCACCGCTGGAAGAACCGTGATTATGTGCATATCCGCGAGAAGATTGAGAAGTGCATAGAATTCCCAGAATGCCCCGTAGCTCGTAAAGGCAGTGAACCCAAATGTGTTGCCACGCCTCATTTCCCAGGAACCGGCGATCAGCTGGGCCAATCCTCCGTAAGCGACCGCCAGCGGGACCACAACTCCGACGCCGGCAGCTCCGATAAACCCTGCGTTTATGAAGCTGAGCAGGAACGTTGTAAAAGCGAATCCTGCAAGACCCAGGGGAGCCGGATCGGCCGCGAGCGCCTTATTAAAGGGGTTTGCTTCTCCAGTTTCCATCATGTCACCACTCTCCGAACAGCAAAATTAATACTCGTTTTGCCATACCGAATATAAACATATTCTATATTTAATTGTTACTACCAATAACTGTGCGGAAACTATTTATAAGATGCTTTTCATAGACATTGTTATGGCAGAAAAGTCTGAAAACAGAGAAGTACTTCCCACCGAGGAAAGATATCATCCAGGAATAGGTTCTTTCGAGAA
>JAJYZU010000126.1 GCA_021799755.1 Thermoplasmata archaeon | reverse complement strand
TCATCATCTTTGATAATCCCCATCTCTTCCTGATGGTTGAGCTCTTTTTCTATTTCCTTTAATTCATCCATGAACTGTGGCACCTGAGCAGTGCCGAGTAGTTTTCTGTCCCTTTCATATTCCACAACGTGAAGCCAATCCCGACCACTTGACCTTATCCTGATGTTCACAAAACCATCATCACGAAGGATATAGAGTCCTTTTGGAACTTTCCCGATGGGATGTCCGCAGTTCTTACAAACAGATATTCTTTTAATCATTTTAGGCTCTCCATTAATCTGAATGCCACTTCCGGATTCTCGCTCACTTTCTTTCTGGTTCTGGAAATCATCCCGGCATATCGCTCCTTCAGCGTTCCAAGATCCTTCGTCAGTCTTATCCTCTCATCCGCGAGCTTCCTTCTGGCCGTCCTGTTCTCCCTCTGGAATCTGCCCAGCTCTGATTTAGCCTGCTTCAGTTCAGCATTCAGATTTTTTATCCTGGCCTGCAGTTCGTCGCTTCTGGCACTATATTCACGCTTCAGCTCAGATTCAGATTTGACGATGGTCCTAACCCTATTCTCTGCTTCTTCCTTCACTCGTCTTAGCTCGTCAATATTTCCTGGCAACTTTATCATCGGTCTTTTCATCTTACCATTCCTCATTATCTTCATTCCAATCATCCGTATTATCTACAGGAGAGATACAATAAGGACCGTCTTTGCGGCATTTCCTCCTGAATTCAGAATATAATCTATAAGCCTCATCAAGGCTTATATGGACTGGATGAAGATCATCGATATCCTTCCATATCCCACGACTGTTCTTTCCCAGAGTCATGAGATCAATCCGATCCTCATATTCTGGAGGATCAGAATTAGGTATCTTATCAGTCCATTTCACAAATTCTATATGATACTGATCAAGGAACGTATCAAGTTCCCGTGCATTCCTGCATACGGATTCCCCATTTTCATTTACCATACAGATAGAGATAGATAGAGAGAATATAAATCTATCTGTCTCCCAGTATGATACTCTTTATCGTATCCAGATGCCCCTGCAATCTCACATTGAACAATTCATATCCAGTATCATTTTTCTTCCGTAGGACATATGAGGGATGGAACATAACCAGGATCCTGATCTTTGTATCCCTGTAGTAATGCGGGACAGCAATGTAATATTCTATCGCTTTGGAGATGGGAAGATTCGAACCGAGAGCGAATGAAGCGGGATTCCCGAGAGCAAGTATGAAGTCCGGCTTCTCCGTGGTTATCTCATTCACAAGATATGGGAAACAGGCGGTAATCTGAGTATAAGAAGGAGGGATATCTCTATCCATAACAGATGGTCTGTGTTTCACGACATTGGTGATATAGTAATTCTGGAGATTCATGTGAGATATCCAGATATCCAGTTCTTTCCCTGATCGCCCCACGAATGAGAGATGCTGTTTTGCCTCTTCTCTCCCTGGAGCCTCACCCACAATCATTACCTTGGGACCGGAACCTCTCACGATCCTCGGGAAAGCATAGGCATCTCCCTTCAGACTGCAGAACGGACAATCTGGAATCTTTCGGATATCATCCACATAATCATTCACATAATTTATCGCATCCACGAGAGATTTATTCACATCTGTTGACATCAGCGGTAACTCCTTTCTTCTTTCGTCAGAGAGGTGGGTTTCATCAGGATGAGTTCTCTTGGGATATGCTGATTTCTCACCACAATCTGAGTCTGGATGGAAAATATCGGATAGTTGGTTGGCTGTCCGTTATTGGGATCAACATAGCCCTGGAATATCACTCCCGTGACCTCTGTCTTCATCTGTATGACTGTTCCATTCTTCAATCTTATCGTGATCCATTTCGGATCCACTGTTTCAAACTCCTGGAAATCTCCCTCTTCACCTATTTTATTCATCCTCTTTCACCTCTGCATACCGTGATTCAGGCTTTACCCCATACTTCTTACAGAGGGATCTGTAAACTCTTCTGAAATCTCTCCCATGATCTAAAGTGGTCATTTTTGAGAGTAAATATTTTGGTAGATTCGTATTCGTGGGATTAAGAATTTCGTTCTTATATTTCTCTTCATATTCTCCTCTTTTGACATAATCTGATAATTTTTCTTCAATCACGACAACATGAGACAATTCATGGATAAGAAGTTCTGGCCAGTAAAGAGGCTCTGTATTCGGAATCCCTGCATTATGTCTTTTCACCCATGAATTCAACCACCTGGGATCAGATGAAAATTTCCTGGAATAATAAGAAATCCGTCTTTTAGTTCTCCTAAAAGCATTCCTTGAGAATAATACCATCTTAATGTTTGCTGCGGTTATGCCAATGACATCAAGAGTGGGGATAACTCTGATTTCTCCTTTTTCGTTCAATAAAGGCTGAGAAAAGAATTCCTTTATCAGGTCAACGGAATAACCATATCTTTCTATATGAGAGATAATCTCCATCCCGAGTTCAGAGAAGTATTTCGTTTTGGATTCAGGTGTCAGAAGGTATGGTGTATATATCATACTGAATGAGAGTTTATCCTTACCTGTTGGATCCCATTTAACAATTTCTTCTGGTGGGACTGAACTCAAAGATTATCACTCTCCTTTTCCCATTCTCTCTGGGTATGAGGATATGCATATCTCACATCTTTCCTTGTTTTCAGGGCATGCAGGATCTCCGATTTCGTGCTCTCCCCGATGTAATCATTCACATTTATGACGACGATATAGTCCGACATATCGATTTTCTTCTTATGCACGGCATCCATTATCTCCTGCACGTTCTCCTCCTCCGCTACATGGTGAATGTCGCTGCTGTATGAATTGGGAAGTACACACCATCCCATCACGACATGCCCCTGCTTGGACAGTTCCCATTGCCTTACCAACATCTCTTCCGTGAATCTCGTTGAACCACATAATGTGATGACAGACATCAGAACCCTACCTTCATATAAAAACCAACCATAATGCGGGTACCACTACCAGATACCAGTACAATGCGAGAAAAATGGTCAATGATACGCACAGAATCAGATAGAGCAATGAATAGTTAAAATCATCATACATGATTATTGCCTCCCTTTTTCAGTATTCCATACCATCCATCAGGAAAATCTCTCGTTTTTTGAGGGTATCCAGTGACCGACTGTTCAAATTCAAGATCCATCCTAAAATCTCCTCCCTTCCACAATCAGCAAATCTATTGGCAGCCATCCACATACCTTACAGAGAAATCTGCAGTTTTCATTACATTTATCCTCATTTCCACAGTGGTGATCTATCTCAAAATTCCCTGTTGTTTTACATTTCTTGCATTGCATTCTTCTCCATCTCCTGTTCTGTTACCATGAATGTCTTGATTCCTGCCTTATGAGCATTTCTATATTCCCTGTGATATTTTCTCATACATTCATTGCAAGTATACTGTTTATTTCTCACAGCACTCGGTATTGTGTTTTCTTTCGTGAGAATAACACCACATTTGTGGCACCTGCTCACACCAAAAATAATCCTGGTATATTGATGGGTCTGCTTGATATGTTCGATTGTTATTCTCTTCGTCTCTATCTTTAATTCTTTGAGTTCCTCAACATCCTTTTTTACCGGAAAGGTCCATCTACGTACTTCATAGTGACCTGGATTTACCTTTATATGATCTGAAAAACTACCGGGAGTGAGAATCATATCACAACTGCACAATACATGTGCCATTTACTTCCCTCCCCCATTATTGGAAGACTTTATTTCATCAATGTGATCCATCAGACTGCCATATATCTCAGGGTCTTCTGTCATATCCTGCAGGATCGACATTATCGAATCCACGGCCTGTTTATCTTTAATATTGGAAAGAGTATCAAAATATCGGGAATATCTCCTGTTCTTCTCAATTTCCTTATTTAGTTTCCTGATATC
>JAJYZU010000125.1 GCA_021799755.1 Thermoplasmata archaeon | reverse complement strand
GCCGACGTACTAATGAATGAGCCACCCAAAGATGAATGGGAAAAAGAACTCATAAGCCTCGACAACGTTCTGATCACACCACACATAGGAGCTCAGACCGCCGAGGCCCAGAGAGCGATTGCAGTTTCAATATCTGAAAAAATAGTTGATTTCTTCGGTGGAAGAAAATGATATTGACGCCCGGTCCGGTAGAGGTATCCAGTAATGTTCTAATAGCATCACAAAGGCATATGCCGCACAGATCCGGAGAGTTCAGGGAGATAATGCGCAAATCCCTCCAGATTCTTAGAGAGACCAGTAAATGTCAAAGGATTGCAATTACCACGGGTTCCGGGACAACAGCGGTCGATATGATGGTCCACTCACTCCTTAAAACCAATGAAAAAGCCGTGGTCCTCTCTTACGGCGAGTTCGGTGATCGGCTTGCCGAATCAATACGAAGGAGGGGATGCGATTTACATTTGCTCAGGTACAACGAAAACCAGCCGGTCGATCCAGACCTAGTATTACGGGAAGCCAGAAAACATGGGGCCTCCTCGCTTGCATTAGTGCACAATGAAACAGGTAATGGAACGATGCTATCCAATCTCCGTGAAATCTCGACGTCTGCTAGCGCGGAAGGATTTAACGTAATAGTCGATTCTGTTTCAGGATTTGCAGCACTCCCTCTCGAAATTGAAAGATGGGGGATTTCTGCAGTTGCGACCTGTGGCCATAAGGGAATATCGTCACTTACAGGCATTGCAATCAATATCATGTCAGAGGAAATGGAAGGCAGGCTGAATGCAATATCTCCAATGACACAGTACCTCGACCTGAGGAACTCCCTTGCTTTTATGGATAAGCTGGAGACACCTTACACCCCGGCAATAGGACCATTTTCTGCTCTCAGCGTTGCTCTTGACGAATTATTCCATGAAGGCATAGAGGAAAGGGTCAAGAGGATCCGAGGATACGCAGAATATGTTATTTCGGCACTTCAGGAAAAGGGATACAAGGTTACTGGAACGGAACAGACCAGATCAGACTGTGTCCTGAACATCGAAACAAAAAGCAATGCGCCTGCCCTGATAAGCAAGTTGCATGAAAGAGGATATGAAGTATCTGGTGGGATGAAGGAGTACAGGGGAAAGGCAGTTAGAATAGGTTTAATGGGCCATCTTCGATTCGAAGACATAGTATTATTTGTAGAAACATTCCTGAAATTAGAAAGAGAAGTTGGTTAAAAAATTATAAATTATAAAACTTTTATTGAATTGTAAAATTAGAGTGGGTGTCGGGAAGCACCCTGTTCTATGTTGAGGGAAGAGGCCTGTTCCAGGCTCATGTTCTTTGTTTCCCTTATCGCTAATAGTGTTAATATCACACCTGCCAGTGCAATTCCAGCCAGTAGGTCAAACAACACTGGAAAACCAGAAGTTGCTATTATTGTTGGAACCAGGAAAGTGAATATTCCTGCACCAAGCTTCCCGGATCCCGCCGATATACCATGTGAGGTGGTTCTGATGCTTGTAGGAAACAGTTCGGTTGGTATGATAAAGGTGGTGGAATTGGGTCCGATATTTCCGACCAGAAACGAGAGACCATACATAGCGATAAAGAGGGAAAGATCAGTTTCGATTGTTGTAAAGCGCAGTGCGAAGATGAAATAGATTATCGCCATTACAGAAAATCCTGCCCACTGAAGAAGCTTTCTGCCCGCCTTATCAATAAGCCCCACAGCAATCCAGTAGCCTGGTACTTCAAACGCAAGCGCAAGTATTGTGTTTCCCTCCGCAATATGGAACACAGTCTCTGCAAGGTTACCTTTTACTGCTCCATACCCTATCAGGCCAAGAACGGTTCCGCTATTGACGGAAGTGCCGTAAAAGGCCATATCGAAAATAAACCAGGATCCTGCGGTCCCAAGGAGGAATAACCAGTATTTGTTTGCAAGCGCACGATTTATTCTCCTTGAAAAATTAGGTGCACCGTTTGTGTCGACGGCCTTTCCGGTTGAATGCTTTGTGGCATCTGTCACTGCTTCAGATGCAAGCGTCTTGTTTCCAGATTCCAGGGAATATCTCGGCGTTTCGAGGATCTTTCTCCTCAGATATATCACAGAAGCAGCTGGAATAGCTCCGAACGCAAGCATGAATCTCCACGATTCGGTGACCGGGAGGAAAGCGGTTGAGGCCAGTCCAACTATTGCACCTGCAAGGAGTCCAAAACCCTGCATCGCAAAGACTGAAAGTACCAATTTGCCCCTGCTTTTGACATTCGAATACTCGCTCATTATGGTCGCACTTATCGGGTAATCTCCACCAATTCCTATACCCAGTATAAATCTGGAAATTATCAACATAGTTACGTTGATGGAAAACGCAGAAATTATTGCAAATACGACCAGTATGGACATTTCAACCCCATAGGTGAATTTTCGACCCTTTTTATCTGCAATTCTGCCGAATATCATCGCACCCAAAAATGCACCGAAAAGGGCAGCCGCACCTATCATGCCTGATATAAAGGTGTTACCGGCGATCTGGCCCCCAAAAACCACGGAAGATTCTATTATCGGTGCTGCTGTCGATATGACGAACAGATCATAGGCATCTGAAAAGAAACCCATCCCAGCAACGAATATTGCTTTTCCGTGGAACCTGTTGACCTTTGCCTGGTCAAGCTCCTTTAACAAATCGTTGTCACTATCTTTACTCATAGTCTTACAGCCAAATAAGTGTTTGAGATAATATTAATCTAATTCAAATATTATATATGTCTATATAGTGTAATAAATATACCTATATATTAGATAGATTCTGATGTTACAAAACTTAATCTTAAGACGCACATGTTCTAGAGTTTATATGACCGATTCAAGACTTTCGGCAGCTCAGAAAAAACTGATTGATCGCTTTTCTGACGCAAAAGATGGTAAGAGAATTATAGAAAAGTACCTGAAAGAAACAGAAAAGAAAACCGTAGAGGACCTTACGCTCCAGGAGGCATCGAGACTTATCACGAGGATAAAGGACAACAAAATACAGACACCTCCGACAAAGACTTCTCCAACAGTGAAGCAGGTCACACTTATAAGAAGCCTGCAGGATGGTGATGAGAGGATCCGAATAACAGCGGATTACCTGCGTAAGACTGGCGTAACAGGGATCTCGGAGCTTTCGGTTAGCCAGGCATCACAACTTATTGACAGGCTTCTTACAGCGAAGGCCGGAACCAAAGAAGAGAGATCAATGAGTCCCGCTACCATGAAACAGATCAGGTATATTGAAAAGCTCCTGGAAAATGAAAAATTCAGAAAAATGGTTGAAGATCTTTTCAGAAGGTACCGGAAAAAAACAGCCGATGAGCTGACGCGGAAAGAAGCTGGCGAGATAATAGATAGGGTTATTGAAATACAGAAGTGATCCGATCAATCCAGACAGAACAGATCTGTTAGATATATTAAATGCAAAGCATTACAGTTAAACCCAATGGAAAAGATACTAGTAAACTGCGCTTTACCATACGCGAATTCACCACTTCATCTTGGCCATATAGCCGGAAGTAACCTTGGGGCAGATATATTTGTCAGGGCTCTGCGGCTTACGGGATATGATGTTTTATACGTTTGCGGAAGCGATGAATATGGCACCCCAATAACAATACAGGCTGAAGCAGAAAACGTGTCTCCAAAGGATATTGCGGACCGTTATCACCAGCAGCATGAAAAGTCGCTTGCAGCTATGCAGATCAACTTTGATATTTTTTCAAGAACGACCTCTCCCATTCATCATGAAACCGCTTCAGAACTATTCAGGCAGTTATACAATAATGGATACCTCGAAAGAACCACAATGATTTCCCCATTTTGCCCGACCTGCGGGAAATTCATGCCAGACAGGTATATCGAAGGAACCTGTCCATATTGCGGAAACAAGAG
>JAJYZU010000009.1:5350-17943 GCA_021799755.1 Thermoplasmata archaeon | reverse complement strand
GTGGTGAGATCGAACGAGATACCTTCCTCGGACTCCTGGACATTTTTGACGGAGCACTCCTTGATTCTAAGCAAAAGCTTGCTGTCCCTGACGTCAGATATTTTTTTTATCTCCTTTATGACTGCACCTTTTGTGTCGCCCAGAACGACAGGCCTCCCTTTTTTTATTATTCCGCCCTTTTCCCAGGCAATAGATTCCAGTGAGCATCCAAGCTTGTCAGCATGCTCATAACCAATAGTGGTTATAACACTCACTTCCGGTGTTATGATATTTGTCGAATCGAGCCTCCCTCCAAGGCCGACTTCAATGGATGCTACACGATCCTTGCGGCTCTGGAAATAGGAGAAGGCTAGCAGGGTTGTGGTCTCAAAAAATGTGGGATTCCTCAATGATACGCGTAATTTTTCTATCAAACCTCTGTTGGAGGCTATGAATTTTTCTATGTATTCATTGGGTATCATAGTCCTTCCAGACACTATCCGTTCGTTGAAGTCAATGAGATGTGGTGATGTATAAAGTCCGGTTTCTGCTCTCTCCTGCAGTGCATTGTATATGAAAGCAGATGTAGACCCCTTTCCATTGGTTCCTGCAATATGGAAAGATTTGAAAGAATCCTGTGGATTATCGAGATTCTTCGCAAGATCACGCACAACAGCAAGATCTAATTTTACGCCTTCCCGCTTGAGATTGTAAAGAAAATCGAGATCCACTGTGGACATCGGAAGGAGATATTCGGCTCTTAATTATATCTTACGTATTTTGCTGCGGTTCCAGGAGAATGGTACCAGCCATGGACCACTCGTTCACACTTCCATCCTGAGAAATATTCTATATTATTACAATGCTTTCAGATGAAGCGTGATTTTCTGGCTTGTTAAAAAAATAATAAATAACAGGAGCATTTCCTGTACGCATGGCTACAGAAGCGCTCTATCTTTCCAATCCCTATTTGAAAGAGGCTGAAGGAAAGGTCGTTATGGTTGAGTTCACGGATCTGGTTGTAGACAAGTCAGTATTCTTTCCCACTGGTGAGGGGCAGCCAAATGACAAGGGAGAGGTTGAGATTGATGGGAAAAAGTTTACAATAGTCGATACCTGGAAAGATGGTCTCTGGGTCCATCTCATGTCACTTGACACATATCCTCAGGGCATTGCCGGGAAGACAGTTAAGCAAAGGATAGACTGGGACATCCGTTACGGTCACATGAAGTTCCGGACTGCGTTATACATTTTAAGCGGACTTGCATTTAAAAAATACAATGCAACCGTTAGAATAAACCAGACTTATGAGGATTACGCCTGGATTGACATCATGGTGGACAACCTGACCGAGGAAATGGTGAAAGAATTTGAGTCTGAGGCGAACAGGATTATAAACGAAGGTATCGATATACAGTATTCTTTCGTCACAAGGGAACAGTTTTCCAAGGACAATGCTCTGATGTCATTCGTCAGAAATAAGATTCCGGACTATGATTCAATAAAGGTTGCAAAAATTGGGGATTTACCGCCAATGCCTGACCTTGGCACTCAGGTCAGGAATACGAAAGAGGTTGGGGGATTAAAGATTAAAACCACGCTCGTGAAGGGAAAGATCAGCAACAGGCTCACAATAAATCTCGCCACAACTTCTTGAAAAAACAAACATCAAACTGAATTATTGTAAATACGAAAGTCGATGACCTAAACAAATTAATCCATTGATTGCATTAGCGGATGAATGTCCGTAAGGGATTCCTTGGCAGAACTTTCCGAGTTCGTAGGATGGATTGGAATTTCGTCTGCCATCTTCATATTCCTGGTATTTCTACCTCAGATTTTATCCAATGCTGGAAGTTCTGTATCATACATCGAACTTATCACGTCAGCGGGATATGGTCTCTCCTTTCTGTTCTTTGTAATTCTCCTGTTTACCGGCGCGGTAGTTCCTTTCATTTCAATTTTATACATGATCAGACCGGGGAGTGATCCCGCATCCAGAGAATCATTGAGAAAAGGCAGAGGAGACTTTTTCATATTCTTTTCAATGGTGGTCCTGATCGACCTTGCCATCTCTTTTATTCTGACGGCAATTTATCCATCACTCAGTACACCGGACCCATTTATTACAAGCAATCCTGTTTATCTGGGGCTCGTTGACTATTATTTTAACTGGTTTGCCCTGGAATTTCTGACGCTTGAGATAGTACCTCTGATTCTGGTTACAATTGTAGCACTCTGGTCGATCAAGAAGCTTTCCATCAGGGCAGTATTTAAACCAAACCTTTCAAAGGGATCGCTACTGCTAGGGATACTCCTGCCTGCATGGGTTTTATCCAATTTTCTAATATTCTTTTCACTCGGTTATTCTGCAGATTATATGGCAGATTTCATATCTGTATCAATAACAGTTCTGCTTGTTATGATCATTTATCTCAGATTTGGACTTAATGAAGCCTTTCTGGTATCTTATGGGCTGAACGTCCTGACTACGGTATCTGATGTAGTCGCAGTTCACGGAAGTGTGGTCAACAATCTTATTGGCATAAGCATAACAACTCTTATACTCCTCTGGGCAACAGTCGGATTCCTTGGGCTTGGTTACAGCATATTCAAATACAGCCAGGACACAGCGAAACGCAGGGAGGCAAGCGGGAACAAATCAAAGTCAAAACTTCCTGAAATCACCGAAAGGGATCTCTGGATACGAACATCCTGCCCCAGTTGTGGAGGAACCACGTTCAAGGTCCAGGATGACTTCAGTCTTGTCTGCAACAACTGTAAAACAGTGGTGGACAGCAACTACGAGGGTCCGATGAACATCAAGGTTGAGTTCAGAAGGAATCTGCGCTGATAGGTGAAAAACTTTTCTTCATTATAAAATCTTATCACTTATCTGTCGCCAGAGAATACATTATCCTCCGTCAATTTTTCATTTGTTCTTGGTTTGTATGAGAACCATATAGAGTAAATTATCGGTAGGCTAAATATTATCAAAACGGAATAGAAATTTCCAATCTGAAACAGAAACCCCCCCACGACGGATCCGATTATGAAACCGAGTGCAAACAGACCCTCATAATAGAAGATACCCATCTCCGGTGATGAGGTACCTGAAGTGTATGATAAAACCCTCCCGAATGCAAGACCATTACCCACCGAAGCCAACGCAGATACTCCTATAATGAACCAGTCTGAGTTGTACGCCGATAGAAGCAATGGAGCTGCAAGTAGAAGCGAAGAGATGGTTACGGTTCTTTTGATGCTCTTTAATGGTCTGGTGCTTATGACTGCAAAAACTATTGCAAGGACCATGGGAGGTACGAATGATGCAATACCTATCTCAATATATTGCAATCCCGAAACCCTGAGGTATGGAATCATTACATAATAGAAGAATCCGGAAAAAACACCCGCGAATAGCATTGGAAGCACCATTTTGAATTTCGGTGCTCCCGATTCTTTGCGCTTCACAAACTTTCTCTCAGAAGGAATAAACAGCAAACCTGTGACGAATGCGACAGAAGCTATGATGTAAATGGGCCCGAAGCCCAAGTATTCCACTATGATCCCAGCTGCAAGGGGAACCAAGAAGTTGGGTATGCCCCAGGCAGTTGAGTATTTCTCTGAAACGACCGGATCGTCGACATAACCCAGGGATATCTCTACCGTGACCCAGAACACTGCCTGAAGTATGTCTGTGATGCTAACGAGTACGATGAAAAGTATGGAACTATGGATAAAAAAGAATAGCGAGAGGATTGACAGGCCTACCACTGATAATGTTATCCTGTTCCTGAAACCCAGGATTGTATATTTTGTGTAGAGATACGCTAAAATTATAAGTGGAACGGAAAAAAATATTCCAAGTAGTCCAATTTCCGTGTATGTGTAGTTATACCGGAGCGCAAGAAGTGGAAAAGCAAAACTTATACTGAACCAACCCACGGAAAACAGCGTGCTCAAAGCCATAAGTTTGAAATTCTTGTCCTTGAGAATGGCATCTATTCTGAACACAGGTTCACAACTTGAATCTAATGGCACATCTCACAATAATCCCTGTTAAGCGTCTCCTCTGGATCAGCTCAATTTGTCAATCTTTATGCCATCGTCGTCGAGAAATGCAATAATGTCGTCTGGAGACAGATTAAGTCTCTGGATAATTTTCTTTGGAAGTGTAATCCTGTAAGATGATCCTTTGGAGGACACATGCGCGACATCGATAATCTGCCTCTTCGTCATAATTGATATAATGACGATTTAGGATAAATACATTGTCCCATACCTATTGTATTTTGCCGGACTTTAAGAGGCCAGATGCAATGAATGGGCACAAATAATTCTGACATGATAGCTTAAGAAAGAGCGACCCATCATATTTACGCTTAATGACAGGAATTCACGAAACAGCAAACGAAGCATTTCTTTTTTATAGCGGCTAAGATTACAGGTAGGAGAAAATGGTAACAAAACCGGCAAGAATGTATACTAAAATCAGCGGACCTGCATATACCCGCAGGGAGTTTATGGGTGGAGTTCCTTATCCTAAAATTACCACGTTCATTCAGGGAAACCAGAAGAAGAACTTTGACGTTGAAATGGAGTTGATAGCCAAGGAATCGTGTCAGATCAGACACACTGCACTCGAGGCTGCAAGGGTCTCAGTTAACAGAAAACTTGCGGAACTTGTAGGTGTTGAAAATTTCTTTCTTCAGATAAGACCATATCCTCATCACGTGCTGAGAGAACACAAAATGGCCACTGGAGCAGGCGCAGACAGAATATCTAGTGGAATGAGCATGGCGTTCGGCAGACCAGTGGGAACAGCAGCAAGGGTCAGTGCAAATGATATTATCATGGTAGCGAGAATAAATATGCCGCAAGCCAGAACTCTCAAAGAGATTCTGCATAAAGCATCATTCAAGCTTCCGACTCCATGTTACATTAAGATAACAAAGCCTGAATCTGCACAGATTTAGGCAGACCATTCATTCAGACATTTTAAAATAAGCTATTTTATCTCTTTTGTTCTCTCGAGGTATTAAATTTCATGAAAACAGAGGATGGTTCCTAAACTTTTCAGTAAATATTTGCGTTCGATTCTCGGCTTCCTACAAAATCCTGAATCAGTTTTGCGGCAAGCATGGACGTGTTTCCATTATCATAAAGAGGTGTCATCTCGACAATATCAAAGCCTAATGTGGATTTCGCAAATTTGTTTATCAGCCTTTTCACATCTGTATCTTTTAGTCCATACGGTTCTGGAGTCCCAACGCCAGGGGCATAGGCTGGATCAATGCCGTCCATATCTATAGAGAAATATATTTTATCGGATACAACACTCTTAAGATCATCTATTATACTGTCAATGCCTTTTTTCCTGACGTCCGATGAAAATACGAATCTGACTTCGTTAAATCTGCCGGATTCATATTCCTCTCTAGAAACTGATCTTGTACCGATGGAAACAATTCTGTTCTTTCCGAGTATATCTAACGATCTACGGGTTACGCAGGCATGATTTAGGGGATTTCCCATATAACCATCTCTGAAATCTGAATGCGCATCTATGATGACCATCGTGCATTCACGAAAGTTTCGGACTGAACCCACGGTTAAAGAATGTTCACCGCCTAACATAATGGGTATTTTTTCATCTTTCTTTATAATTGAAACTATAGTTTCAACAGTATCAACATTTTCCTGCACATCCTCTCCCACTGTGACATCGCCAAGATCGCAGATTTTCAAATCAGGAAAATTGATGTTATAAAAGGGATCAAAGGACTCCAGATTATCATACGCCTTTCTGATGCTATTTGGTGCTAATCTGGAACCTCTGCGGTAGCTAGAGGTCCCGTCAAATGGAACACCGAAGATCACGTACTTTGATTCGCCGTAGGTAGAGGCAGCATCGGCTATTTTTAGATGGGAAAAGAAACCGTCTAGTTCTGGAACATTATTTTGCGTTTTCCCATTGCCTCCCAGTATGAAATTTCAGTGCCGGGTTTCACGCGATCGACGATATCATCATCCAATGGGATAACAAAGGTTTCAAAAGTCTCGGAATCCATTAGCTGAGCTTCCTTGTTGGCGACTGAAAGAACCTGTGCATTCTTTTTCTCTATAATGGGTACCTTGACCTTATGTTTGACCGGATACACGACACTGTGCTTCTGATTGTCGAATATCCCAATAGCCACAATTCTTCCTTTTGCTTCTCCATGCTTTCCGGGTTTTGACATGGTTATTTCCATTATTTTGCACGGAGAATCATCAATCAGCATGTATCTTCCAACTTTCAATTCTCTAACTTCGGCTTCCTGCCAACTCATTAGTTATCAGAGGGCAATATATTATCTATTTAAATAGTTATCAGATTTTTCATTCATATGTGACTTGAGATACCATAATCCGAAATGAAAATACACGGTAGAAACACTGTATTTTCATTCTCGCTAAGGTTAAATAGACTATAACAATAAACGTTCGAAGCATAAATGCCTAAACCTGGAGTTTCCGTAGTTAAGCCAATGGACGTTCTTCGGCAGTCTATTGACAAGGGCGTAATGGTTGAGGTAAAGGGTAAACGATTGTATTCCGGAGTGCTGGAAGGATATGATGTTTATATGAACCTCGTTATCAAAAACGCGGGAGAAGTAATTAATGATCAAAACGTTGGTGTTCACCAGCGTGTGCTAGTAAGAGGAGACAATGTGATATATATATCTCCATCATCAGGTGATTGACAATGAGTAATGGAACAGCCGTAATGGGCAAAATGGGAAAGAAGAAGGTTCATATTACATGCAGGAGATGTGGAAAACACACTTACCACATCAGGGAAAAGAGGTGCTCTTCCTGTGGGTTCCCCGACCCCAGAATCCGATCCTACCATTGGGCAAAAGCCAGATGAACATTGTGCCGTAGTTGGAATATACGGCAAAGAACAGGCATTTTACGATCTGCTTGTGTCACTGAAAGCGCTACAGCATAGGGGCCAGGAAAGTGCAGGTATTGCAACATTCGACGGTTCCGTTGTGCATCTCAAGAAAGGAATGGGGCTTGTTTCAGAAGTTTTTCCGGAGCGTGAAGGTGTCACTTATGGTTCTTTGTCCGGGAACGTAGGAATAGGTCACACAAGGTATTCCACACAAGGAACTAAGACCATTGAGAATGCAGGTCCGTTCGTCATTTCAAATTCAATAGGATACATGGCCATCTCTCACAACGGCGAAATCACCAATGCTGAACCATTGAAAGAAGAACTTAAGAAGAAGGGATCTGCCTTCCTGACATCATCAGATACCGAAGTCATGCTGATGGAACTTTCAAGGGAAATAGTTGAAAAGGGCGTAAAAAACGGCTTCAGAGCTGCAGTTTCAAAGCTGAAGGGCGCCTATGCTGTTACCGTCCTGATAAACGACCGGCTCTTCGGTCTAAGGGATCCACTCGGTATAAGGCCACTTGTTGTAGGAAAGGTGAGAGACAACTATGTTATTGCGTCAGAGAGTTGTGTTTTTGAATCTCTTGACGGTGAGATGATTCGTGATATCAAGCCGGGAGAACTGGTTGAGATTACAAATGATGGTGTAGAATCAATATTCACGGTGAACAATGGTAAAACAGCGCATTGCATGTTTGAGTACGTCTATTTTGCGAGACCTGACAGTATAATAGATGACATGGAGGTTTTCACCGTCAGGACGGAGATTGGCAGGTTACTGGCGAAAGAACATCCGGTGGATGCAGACGTTGTTATACCGGTTCCTGACTCAGGACGAGCTCAGGCTCTTGGTTTTTCCAACGAATCCGGGATTCCATACAGCGAGGGACTGATCAAAAACAGGTATTCCGGCAGAACATTCATTATGCCGACGCAGAAAAGTAGATCTGCAGCGGTCAAGCTAAAGCTTAATCCCATCAAGTCGGTGATATCCGGAAAGAAGGTTGTATTGGTCGATGACAGCATAATAAGGGGAAACACAATCAGGCACATTGTCGCAATGCTGAGGCGAAATGGTGCCGCAGAGATTCACGTGAGGGTCGGTTCTCCTCCCATAGCCCACGCCTGTTATTTCGGAGTTGACATGAAGACAAAGGATCAGTTTGTGGCAACCGGAAAGACTGTCGATCAGATCAGGGAAGAGATAGGTGCTGACAGCCTCGGGTATCTTTCAATCCATAACCTGACAAAGGCAATTGGAAAACCAGGGAAAGCACTCTGCCTTGGTTGCCTTACCGGCGAATATCCGGTCAACATTGCCGGTGAAAAGTACTCATATCAGGCGGAGCTCGAAGGCTACCAGGTCTCATGATCTGATTTTCATCTTATCTGATATGGTTTTTTTCATCGACGCCACATCGATAATGGTATGTGCATAATCGGCTCTTACTGCAATTGCGAGTTTGTTTGCTATTGTTCTGGCCACCCTGCCCCTGTAACGTGGAGGAAGGGAAGCAAGTCCTGCATACTTGAATATTATCCCATGTTTCGGATTCCTGGTGCCCCTCCTCATATGGCTGAAAAATGCCTTCTCTGCCCCAATAATCTGCAGGGTGCCTGCAGGCATCTTGATCATCTTCTTGAGACCTCCTGATATAACTAGAAAGTCTATGGCGAGATCTACGCCAAGAAGTTCGGTCACATTTGGGAAGGAAGTTCTGACTCTTTCAGAAAGAAAAGTATTAACCCTGTCCCTCAGGTCGCAGACGTTGACTCCCGCATCCGAGATAGATTCCATTATGGGAAGCATCCCACTTCCCTCCTGCGCAGGCTTGAAATTTCTTATGTAAATGCATGGATCCTGGTTGGTCTTATCATAGCCTGCGAGGATTCCAAAGCCCTGTATTTTCTCATAATACGAATTGATGATTTTATGAAGTTCGTTCCTGAATATCCCGAGCTTCACAATGTACATGTCATCTGTGAATTCTTCTTTTATCCTTTTTTTCTCGTATTCCAGAAGGAGGTTCCTTAAATCTGGGACTTTCTTTCGGCTGGTTACTCCATCCTCTGTTTCCGGAATTTTTCCTCCTCTCAGTTCCTGGAAAATTTCCATGTGGCCTGTTTCCAAATTTTTGAACTTTTTTATTCCTTCCCTGGTTTCCGTACCGTACCATTTCACTTTTTCTGGGTTCGACATGTTTTTCACTCACATCAGGCGGGTCTATAAGAATTCTGTCAAAATCCACAACCTTCACGTCGGATATTTCCTCTGCAGGAGTAAGCATTATCCCTGTACCCACCACGCCGTTATCTTCGGAAATGACACAGACCCTGTCGCCTTTGACAGGGTTTCCAATAACAGCCTTAATTCCGCCAGGGTAAAGATCGGAACCGTGGGCGATTGTTCCCATGGCGGATTTCTTGATCACGATCTTTGGCTTGTCCCTGAAGAGAAATATTGGCGGGATGAGAATCTTCCGCAGAAGTCGATTATCACCTTTCTTGAGCAATTCTGAGGCATCACTGACATCCTGCATTGTAACGCACATATCCTCCGTGAATGGTCCGGTGGAAATTCTGCGAAGCTCCTCAAGCTGTCCGCCACCGGAAGTCATGTATCCAATATCCACGCACAGGGTACGTATATAGGTACCGGAATCGCATCTGACTTTGAAGAGAACTTCTCTGCCCTTCATTTCCAGGATGTCAAGTGAATAAATTCGCCTTTTTCTTAGGGTTCTTGCCACCGCTGACCTGACCGGCGGAATCTGATAAATCTCGTCCGTGAAGAGGGAAAATATCTCCCGCACTTTCTTTTCATCAACATCACCATGGAACCTCATGACTCCGACATATTCCTTCGGATCTTCATGTGCAACATCGATAAGCCTTGTGGAATGCCCGAGTGCCATGACCAGAACCCCTGAAACTCCAGGATCAAGCGTGCCGATATGCCCCACCCTTTCCACATTTAGCATTGTTCTGACCCAGTAGTCTATCTGATGGCTGGTGGGTCCCTTCGGCTTGTCTATTACAATAAAACCGTTGAGTTCATCAGCATGTAGGGTTGATTCCCGCATATATAATGTCGGCCCCCTCTTCTGCTGAAATCTTCGTCGTATCAATTATGATATCATAGTATTCGGGAATCCTGTAATCAATTCCATAATATTTCATATATCTCTTAAGTTCTGAAGCTTCTCTTTCCTTGACAAGCTGCATAACCTCTTCCCTGGTACCGCCCTCTCTCTTCATCACTCTCTCGATCCTGACCTCGATGTCTGCGTCGATATATATCCTTGTTGCATCTATGGCATTCTTTGTGGCAATCCATCCGGCAAGCCTGGATTCAAGCACGATGTCTTCTTTTGCCCTCAGTAATTGAAGGAGTCCCTGATCCTGTTCCCTGTCAATTTCAGGGTTTGTTTCTGCGTATTTTCCGAACTCTGCAAGGGTCATATTATGTTTTCTGGCATTCTGCCTGAAAATTTCTCCGCCGGAGATGAACTCAATCTGCAGTTTTCTGGACAGAAGAATGCCAACGGTCGATTTACCGCTTCCTATTGGGCCACTAAGCGTAATTCTCATTGGATCATATCTGCTGAAGTTTGCCTTTCGGCTTTCTTGATCTTGTAGTTGAAATCAATGTACTTTATCACCATGGTCGTGAAATAACCGATGATCAGGTTCGCAAACATGTAGATAGCTATCCATGTGGGTACTATCCAGGCGGTAGAAGTGGCTATATTGAGGTTTGTGCCCCAGGGAACCGATATCAACTGGTATGAAAGTGAATCAACGAAAATATACATCCAGATGAAGAATAGGAATATGAAAACAGTGAGGACCATCAAAGGCTTCATTGTATTCATGCTCACCATCTGACTCTCCATCATCATGTCAGTCTGCATCTTCCTCATCTTCTGTATTTTGTCACGCTTATTTTCTTTCAATGCTTCCCGATATGCCTTGCTGAAAGCCCTGCTTCTGGATTGTATTCTTCCCATCCTCAGCCAGTCAGTGAAAAAGTATCTTGGAACTGAAAGTATCAGACCTATTAAAACACCTGAAACTATGATTGTCAGGATGGGATAATGGCCTCCAAATCCGACCAATGGGTAGAAAATGGAGTTTAAGCTCGAACCGATTACCACTCTTAATGTGGGATTTGTTATCACTATGATCATTGCAAAACTGACCATCAGATAAACCATCTGAAACAGCAGGAACTTCTTCTGCTCGGGACTTACCGGTGGCGGTGCGTTACCTCTCTGCAAGCTTAATCACCTCTTGTAAGTGCCTTTATTATCATGCTTGATGCATAATCCGGATTGCCTTCCGGGTTATTCAAGAAGCTCACAGTGGCCCCGGAATATACTGCATAACTGATGGCGAAACTGCGATTCACAGCCTGGTGTTCTGCTATCTCTGACATGGTATCCTCGTCTCTCTTCCTTGTATGATCTCTGCTTCTCCTGTCCTTAATAAGTTCAGGTTCGGCCTCTATCAGGAAATACGATGACACTTTCAGTTCCCGCAGCACCCACTCTGGTAATCCAGGCAGATAACCGTTTGGAGATTTTATAGCCATATGGGTATCGATTATCACATTATCCATCTTCCCGATTGCAGCTGAAGCCTTCTTCTGGAGATTGATCTGGGTATCCACGCTTAACTTTCTGAGTTCGTCTCTGTCCTTGACGAGATTGATTTCCCTTGCCATCTCAAACATCAGTGTTCCATAGTTAATAATATCGTAATGAGTCTGTTTTGACACTATTGCCAGTACCGTTGATTTTCCCACACCGGCCACACCTGATATGACGACTCTCATTTATGCCCCCGCAAAGAACTGTCTTATTACTGGATGCATTTCCATTAATTGTTCTTTTCCCAAAGCCTCGTAGAATTGTATAACTATACCTACGGCCAGCAGAAGACCGGTTCCGCTCGTATCACCAACAGTACCGATAAGGTTCGCTCCTGCTGCCAGGAGTCCCACGGCTGCGCCGCTGAAAACGGTTACAGCAGGAATATATTTCTTCAATACGCGCTCCATGATCTTCGGATCCCGCCTGAATCCCGGGATCTGCATACCACTAGACTGAATCTGCTTTGCAACAGCACCTGCACCCATATTCGTGGTTTCAATCCAGAACTTTGCAAATATTATACTGAAAATAACCATGAAACCTACGAAGGCAAGAATATGGATCGCCTCATCCAGGGCCGTATGCCCGAATAGAATGTTGCTGTATACCGAAGGGCTGATAATGGGGAAAAGCCAGTCGGCAAGACCATTAGGGGATGAAAGATAGAAAGCAAGCCCGCCTGTGGGTGTTGTATTGGAAATCGAGCTTCCGTAAGTCGAAAGCTGCGTTGCGGTAGGATACGCACCCAGAAGGGGATTATGCCCTAAAAGAGGGATATGACTCAAAACTGGACTATTCCAGAAGAGGAGAGTCCACATGGCAACGTTGGCAAGCAACGCGGTTGCAAGTATCACAGGTATGTTTGATGCATAGAATAGCTGGATGGGATATCTTCCCCTAGCACCCCTCACCCTTTCGTGGGCGATGGGCAGCTCTATTTTACTGCTCTGGAAGTATGCGACAATGAAGAATATCAAAAGTGTACCCATCAGGGCAGTAATTGGATTTACCGG
>JAJYZU010000009.1:0-5250 GCA_021799755.1 Thermoplasmata archaeon | reverse complement strand
GCAAATATTGCCCTGAATGATGCGAACACATCGACTGTCTGTGAGGTGTTGAGTCCATAGATGTAAATGTTGGTAAGTATGAAATACAAAACTACAACGAGGGCTGTCCAGAATATTTTCCACTTGAACTGAACATGCCCCTTGGCTTTTTTGACAGCCGGGAGCTTCGATGTTAAATATTCCAGTCCATACAACTTGCTCTTCTTGGGTCCCACATAACTGAATATGAGGTATGAAAGGCCAAATATGGGGAATGTAAGTACCGCAGCAATTATCAGCGAAATGTAATCATATTTCCCAAAATAAGCGAAGGCAATAATCTCAATTATATAGAGTATGCCGATGGGAATAGCAACTCGTTTATTCCTCTGAATCTGATCCATCTACCTCTACCGTAGTTCCGTAAGCAGAAAGCTTGTTTATAGCCTTTTCTGTAGCCTCCGGTATTATGATCTTGGACTTCAATCTGAATTCCCCTGATCCAAGCAGCTTATGGTACCCCGCTGTTTTCAGGTCTATTTCAGCGATTCCGTTCTGTTCGTTCACGAAACCCCTGGATTTGAGGTTGTCAATCAGAGAAGCAAGTTCGCCAAGTGACAGGGGAACTTTTGGTTCACCGGGGTGGTGGCTAGTAAATCCATGGCCACCAAAGTGTTCAGGATCGTATTTCACCATCCATATCCACCTGTGCTTCCCAAGCCCGGCCATTCCGGATCCTCCTCTCTTTCCCTTTCCTCTTCCAGCCTTCATGCCACGTCCGTAGTGGCCGCCTCTCTGTTTCTTAGTTCTGCTTCTCACCATTTAGATCCTCCCCCGGTACCAGCATCCTTCTGATCAGGTTGTTGATATCCTTTCCACGGTAGCCAAGCGTTCCACCTGTGCCATACTGTCTCCTGATGTATTCTAAACCTTTCCTTGGAGGATGAAGTCTCATCACAGGCACAACGCCTTCAAGTTTTCCGTATTTCAGCTTTCCATCCATAATTGCCTGCGCAAGCTCGGAGTAGCTTGATACTCCCGCTATCTGCTTGATCTTTTCCTCAGTAAGTTTCTTGTGCCCCTGTATCATGGCTCTGTACTTGAGTGCAAGTTCCATGGTTTCCCTGTCTATCTCACCCCAAGTAGCATAATCTTTGAATGCGTGAAGCATTCCCCTGGTTTCCGGCGTATCGTCAAGAAAAACCATATGGTTAATCTTGTGGAGGCGCAGAAGTTCTCCGGTTTTCCTTGCCCTAGGCTTAACTCCAGTGCTTCCTCTAATCCTTATGACCGCTAGCATTTAAAACACTCCCCACATATATCGGCGTACTTAGAATTATCGATGGATTAACTTTTATCTTTGATGTCTGAACAAGTGCATCAAAGGTCGCAAGAGCATAATTCACCGTGGTCTTGGTATGTCCCTTGGCAAATCCCCATGCATCTTCTATTCCAGCCATTTCAAGAATGATCTTGGCAATATCTCCCACTGCTCTTCCAACACCTCTTGGAGCAGGCTTCAAAGTTACACGAACAGATCCGGAAGACCCGTTCACCTCAAAGGGCAGTGTGTGTGCCCGTCCGCAGCCACATTCCCAGGATCCGCAACCTCTCTTGACTTCCATAATATGCATCTTTGCATTATTCACTGCCTTTCTGATTGCAGGTGCAGCCTCCTTAGCTCTTCCTCTGCCAACACCTACGTAGCCATCACCGTTTCCAACCACTGCAGTTATGGAATAGCTCATTCGTCTGCCTGAGTCAGTCATTCTCTGGGCACGTTCAACATCCAGCACCTCGTCCTTGAGATCAGGAAGAAGGAAATCTATTATTTCAAATTCCTTCAACGGCAGCTTGCTCCTGATAACCTCTGATATAGTCTTTATCTTACCTTCAAAGACTAATTTTCCCAACCTTGTTTTTGGAATCCACTGTTCTTCGCTCATATTACCTCTTCCACCTTTTTCTTGTAAGTTTCTAAATTCTTCTTGATATCATCCTTGTTCTTTAAATGGCTCCCACTGAGTCTCTTGTTGTTAGGAAGAATAGACTCGCTATGCGGTATATTACCGCCGGCATCAGCATATCCCTTCACTGCAGCAGATATCCTGCCTCCCTTGGTCATTTTTCTTCTTCCAGTATCAAGGATTACCTCTTCTATTCCGGACTTACCTGCGAATTTGCCAGCTGCAAATCCCATCAGATAGAATGAGGCGGTGCTGTTCCCCCTGATCCCTAGTCCCATTTTTTCGAGGGTCTTTGGAGTGATGGTCTTGAGTATGTGATCCCCTTCATTCCCAAACTCTACCAGTTGGACCACACCGCTTTTGGAGGTGGGTCTGACAACGAGTCTGGGCAATCCGGACTTGACCAGTCTGTATCTTTTCCTGTAATCGGTCAAGCCATTTCTTTCTCTCTTAAACTGTCTTGGTGTCTTCATTTAATTTCACCTGATGATCCGGCCTTTACGTGCGTGACCAGCTGAGCCCTCGACTGTATGGTTCCGCCCTTGATAAAGCGGTAATACTTCCTGTACAGCTTCCTGTCGATCTGACCGCTCTGTTTCAACTTGAGCAACTCATCCCTCAATGACCGGATGGTTTTAACCCACCTGGATTTTCTGGGGAACCTGGCATATTTTGTGCCCTTCACAGAGCCTGGTCCTCTTCTTCTTTCCTTTGATTTCTGCTTTATCCTCTGCCTGAACCTTGCACCGGAATTTCCCTTTGCAGGTTTAGCCTGAATGACATTTCTCCTGATGAGCGCACGAATGTCTGCTCGGGTGGCAGATTCGAGAATATCCTCGGTTGAATTCGTATCAATCCAGACCCTGGACGTTCCGACTTTTAACATGTCTGCGGCAATCTTCCTTGCGGTTTCTGATCTCAATTATTTCACCCCTCTGTTGAGTATTTTCAGGTTCAGTTCGTCGGCTCTGGTCTCGATCATTTCCCTTTTGCGTGAACCAACATCGGAACCAATCCTTACTGCGAACCTTGTTCTGTCTATGGAATCAAGTTCAGCAGGAGTGTGAACCAGTATTTCTCTGTAGCCTGAGGGATGAAGTCCTCTGACAGACACGGGTCCTCTGAATCCTGCATCAACTATTGGAGGTCTTCTGTCCTGCTGCTCTCTCTGCTTTGAATGCTTTCCTCTGGGTTTTCTCCAAGATTCTCCAAGCCTCTTGTATCTGAACCATTCCTGTCTCCTGAATTCAACTCTTCTTCTTGCACGGTCAGTTTTGTACCTGAGTAGCCTTCTCTCCTCAGTGCTCATAGTCTGTTTTGCCTCAGACACTGTTCTCGCCTCCAAGCAAATATATTCCATCCTGGAATACTCTCAAATCGAATCCCTTTATCTTGGTGGCTCTTTCAATATTGGAGGCTGTGTGTCCTATTTCTTCTCTGTCTATTCCGGTTATGGTTACCCTATCCCCCTTGACCGTAACCTTGCAGCTGCCAACAATCTGGGCGGATCTTGCAGATCTTTCTCCGAGGAAGTTTTCGATCACAGTTTTATCACCCTTCACGGAAACTCTCATAGGAAAGTGCGTGTAATCGATCTTCATCTCATATTCATATCCTTCAGTGACACCCTTAAACAGAAGTTTTGTTATGGATGTCCATGTGCCGAGGATGGCACGGCTCCTGTTGTTGTTTTTGGAGATACTGAATATAAGTTTGTTTCCCGAAAGTTCAACTCTGACAAAGTTGTCCCTGAACGTTCTTCTGGTTTCTCCCTTCGGGCCAGTTATTGTCAGGAACCCATTGTCCAGAGTGACTTTAATCTGTTTTGGTATTTCAATTTCTTCCATTTTCTCAAATTTGACCATCTGTTTCACCTAATATATCCATGCGAGGAGTTTTCCTCCAAGACCATTTTTCCTTGCTTCAACATGACTCATAACTCCCTTTGTAGTGGTCATTATTATAATCCCGAAGTCCTGTGCAGGAAGATAGCGAGACTCATATTTTTCAAGTGTCTTGATCTTCACCGGAAATCTCGGCTTGATAACACCGCAATTGTTGATGGTGTCACTGAGTGTAATCTTGAATTTGCTGCCCATCTTATCCTCTATCACCTCGAAGCTCTTGAGATAGTTGTAGTCCTGCATCACCCTTAGAACTCTCCCGGTCATTCTTGCCGCAGGAGAAACCTCGATCTGATGTATCCCGATTTTTGAAGCGTTCTTTATCTGGTTTATTATATCATTTAACGGATCATGTCTCATAAAATCACCTTAACTGTACTTCCTGAATCCCAGTGACGGGGCGGTCTCTCTGAAACACTGCCTGCACAATCTCAATCCGTACCGCCTTACCAAGCCTCTCTTTCTCCCGCATCGCTTGCATCCATCCTTACGTCCAAACTTCTTTTTTGGTTCCAATTTGATTTTTGCCAATTTTTCACCCTACCGTTGAGACTCCAAAGTTCTTCTTCAGATATTCTAAAGATTCCTCTTTGGAAACCCTGATTTTTGATGGCAAGCTCCTCTGGTTAATTTTCCTCCTTGCTACCCTGTAACCGCCTCTCCTCTTGAAAACGATCGCAATGTCCATTCCAAATATGCCGATCTCGGGATCGTATTTCAGCCCCTCAAACTCAGTGTAGTCTGGTATACCGAAATAGGCATTTCCCTGCTTATCGAAGGAATAAATCGGAATCTTGTTCCCCTTTGCAAAGAAAGCCCTTTTGAGGAATTCACTGGCCTCGTCACCCCTCAGGGTCACTTTAACCCCAATGGTCAGGCCCTTTCTGGTGTTGAACTCCCTCACGGTCTTCTTGCCTGTGGTGAATACCGGCTTCTTCTTTGTAAGCAGTGTGGTGACTTTGGCTGCTTTGTTAAGTCGGTCTCCAGCCTGTCCAACGCCAATATTCAGAACAACCTTGTCGATGATTACCTCCTGCATCGGATTCATTAATTCTCCACCTCTGAAATCTCATACTGGAACTTGTTGTTGCCAACCACAAAAGCATAGTCAACTACAGTCCCGAACCCTTCTTCAAGGGTCAGCATGTTGGAGTGTGACGACTCCTTGACCTCAATCTTCTTTATGGTGGCAATTTTTCCAACGTGCGAACCACCGGTAAGGAAAACCTTGTTTCCAGGTTGCAATTTCAGGACCTGCTCAATCTTCTTGTCGGGAAGAGAAACCAGCAGTACGTCACCAGGCTTGAGATCCTTGTTTTCGGAAAGCACGTTTTGCCCGTCATGGAATGAGATCAGATACTTGCCTGCTCCCTCATCCTTCTTTCCCACTATCTTCACTA
>JAJYZU010000124.1 GCA_021799755.1 Thermoplasmata archaeon | reverse complement strand
AGTATATATATTCACCTCAAATAGGAAAGCATGCGGAGAGTGATCCTGGACACCATAATCTCCCTGGACGGTTATTACACGAGTCCAAAGAGTGAAATCGATTGGTTCGAATTTGACAGAGAGGAGATTGAATGGTCAAAGCAGATTCTTCGAAGAGTTGACGCGATGCTGTACGGTCGAATCACCTATCAGGAATTCAGTGAATTCTGGCCGAAAGCATCCCCAAGCCCTGACGGATTCGACTCTGAGATCATTGGACAGCTGAATGGACTTCAGAAGGTGGTGTTCTCCCGCACGCTCCCGAAAGCAAAATGGCATCCTGCAGTGCTGATACGCGAAAACCCGGTGGACGCTGTTGCCGAGCTTAAAAAAGATCCTGGAAAGGACATGGTGATCGTGGGGAGCGGGACTCTCGTATCTGCACTCGTAAGGAACGAACTGATCGACGAGTACCGCATCCGGATTCGGCCCATCATCCTGGGTGCGGGCAGGCCCCTCTTCGCAGATGATCAAAAGAGGCACAAACTCAAATTGATTTCTTCCAGAGCGTTTGGTAACGGTGTGGTTGCGCTGCATTACGAACCTGCCCACCAGCCGTCCATATAGGCTGCCGATGTGCTTTCATGCTGAAAGAGAGGTTCTCCAGGCGAACCTTTTTCATGGAAGAATTCAAACCTGAGTTCCGCAGTTCAATCTTTTTGAGAATGCATGCTTAAGTGCTATTTTACTGTCTTTTCTGCAGAATTTATGTTCTTTTTGTCCGTGCACCATCAATGATTTTTTCCGGGTATGGAATGCTGATCCTGTTGAGGAGATCCAGAACCTGTTCTGATTCAGACCGGATCAAGATGATTCCTGATTGAAGAGAAACAGGTGTAACCTTTAATTGCGAAGGAATTCGTACTGTTTCTGAGATTGTAAGTTCAGTCCTCTTCCCTCATGGATCGTGGAAAAACGCACCGAAACAACAATAGAGAGCATACGAAAGTCTCTGAACAGCCTGGATGTTGTTCCGGTTAATGTGGATACGAGAAATATATGCATTTCATCGGAGAGCCAGGAAGCCTCTCACATTCTGAAAACACTAGGTCTGCCATATCCCAGAATCCGTGAATGTGCACATACATAACCCCTGATGTTTTACAAAAAACATTGTCATACACGGATTTTGCATGAAACAATGCTAATGTCTGTCATGCGGAAGCCAAGTTTAAATTGTCATACTCCCTGATCATAGGAAAGAATGAATAAATCCACAATCCAAATAAGCGATGCCACCAAAATGAGGCTGGAGGTGCTGAAGGCAGCTGGTAACATGACCTATGACAAACTGATAAGAGCCTTATTGAGCCTGATCCCTGAGGGTGATGACGGGGGTAAATACACTGATGAATTCAAAGCATCTCTCCTAGAAAGTTCTCTGGATGTAGCGGAAGGCAGAGTTATTTCACTTGACGAATTAAAGAGAAGGCTATCCTTGGATTGATCTGTACCCTGACAGTTAGAAAATGTTATAGATCTGTTGCTGTACTCAAGCGAACAATGCTTCCCGGGGATGTCATTCCATTCTGACAACCTTTACACCGGTAAGTTCTGCAGCTTCCGCCTGCTTCCGGTCCGATGTAACAAGCTCCCCCTCGTTTTCGAGAGCGAACTGAATGAACATGGCATCGTAGACGGTGATTTCTAACTTTACAGCCAGGATAACAGCTTTGTACAGCAGGGGAGAATCGTCCGCAATCAGAACAATCGATCTGAGAGATTCCACGATATCCCGCAGGTCCTCGATCGCAATTTCATGTCTCATGGCCTTCTTCCTTAGGGCATTACCAGTTTCCAGCAAAGCAAATCCGAGTGTTGTGCCAGTTGTTACGAAATCGCCTGCTTTTTCCCAACCCGGCTCGTGGGAAACGTACCTGACCAGTATGGATGAGTCAATGACCTGAATCCCTGTCATCCCTGATACTCCTGGAAGCGAAACCCGGCTCGGATGGCTTAACTCTCTCTCTTATTATGGCATCGAGCTTCTCCCTTTGCTGAAGGGCATTGAGATCGTGCGTCATTTTTCTCACGTATTCTTTGAGTTTCTCTGGCGGGTTGATACCACTTTCAACGAGCTTTTCGTAATCTCTGTCATCAATGCGTATACAGATTACCCTGCTCATGTTTACGAATAGTATACAAATTATTAATGCCTTTGATCAAACGGCATTACAGCACTTTAAAAGCCCTATTGACTTGATCCGGCGTTCAACAGATTAAATTTCAAATAACTTTTCTGAACGGTGAAACTTTCATTTCCGTTTTCCCTCACACGAACAGTTTTGCCTCTCTGTAATGCTCTTTCAAAAAGCAGTTATTGATTTCGAGAATGCGCCGTTACTCCTGAAACTCTGAACTATTCCCCGGAAGATCAGTTGATGCTTTTAAATTTGGAAATGGTCTGATCAGGGGAAAACCAGAGTACCTTGACGCCACAACGTCTGGTTGGAATCAAAGGATAAACCTAAAAAGAAAACCTGAAACATTCCACAAATCCCGGTCAAACGAAGTTCGCAATGTGGATCGGCCGGTATTTGATTGAAGGTATAAGGGAATACTCTGTTTAGAATTCAAAATATTTCACAATTCCATTATGAAAAGTAGATCTTTCATTACTGCTTCTGGAGAAATTCTGATCCCGCACGCTTAACTCCAGGTTTATCGTACATATGATCCGAGCTGATGATCTCGTCCTCGCAGAGTGAGGCGTGGAATGAGTCGAACAATCCTGCTTTTTCATGTTCTATTGGATGGGCCGCCACAATGGTACAATACTCGCCTGCACCGGTCAGCCTGGCAATGAACAGGACGCTGGCAATCATCTCTTCCACATGAACTTCCTTTCTGACTCTAACCAGCGCAAGTTCCACCAGCGTTAGAATGGACGTGTAAGTTTCTCCTGTATAACTCTCAAGCACCTTTAATGCCCATGAATTCAGCCCATCATCTGAATTGCAAATTGCAACGAGGAATTCTGTATCTGCGTAAGGCATTTCATCCGCTTTCTCTCTCTTCTTTTTTTACCTTGCTCCTCTGTCCGGGTTGATCCGTGCCTTTTCATCCATTCTTGCTTCCTCGATCATTTCTGATCAACGACAGATTTCGAATTGATCAATCTTGCAGAAAACCCTCTCAAATATCCCATCGGGATTCCCGGAGATCCCCAAGCAAATGAATGAACGCCCAGTGAGGGAAAAACTTGAGTATGGTTTATTGAGTTAGTGCTATCTTTCGCACCGTTTATTTTCCATAAACATGCAAGGATCATTCAATTTTGAATTCAGGCGAAATCCATTCAGTATTAGTTGCATAATGAATGTGCAGGCATCGTCTTTATCTGGGTGAGCACAAAGCCGAAAATATATCAACGTTCTTCAGCGATCAGTCGCCCTTCCCAGATACACAAATTTTGATTTTACCGTCCTGGACGGATCGGGTTCAGGAATCCTGCAGTCACAGTGCCATTTACAGTCCTCAGTTAGTACATGTCCTGCAGGCCAGTGGGGCAGGTTCAGGAGTCTGCTCCGTGTGATATGGTGAAGCCAAACAGAATCTCTCATGGCGATCGAATGCCCACAATTTTTGCACACGCCAAACTGCAGTCTTGCCATAATCCAATAAGCAAATTCACAGGAATATAAATTTCTGCCTGTTGGGAGAATCCTTGAAAACGGTTGTTTCTTAAAAACATGAACCGGTCGATATCTTACTGAGGCATCAAGCGGGTTGTGGAGATCAATACACATGTAGCGTCAGGCTGCCGGATATGAGATTGGCGCTCCGATTGAGTCCATCTGGGAAATATCCATAAATTGCGGATTCTATGGATGAACTCCAATTGAGGAAACAGCAGGCTACTCCTGCAGCGGGTTCCTGAACCAAGCCAGAATGGCCTCATTTTCACCCCGGAACATACCGTTTTTTCCTATCCC
>JAJYZU010000123.1 GCA_021799755.1 Thermoplasmata archaeon | reverse complement strand
GAAGGGATTCTCTTGACAGGGAGCTTCTGGACGAGATAATAAAACTCAAGAATGCTGTCAAGCCAGATGTTGTTCTTTATGTTATAGATGCAGCTGTTGGACAGCAGGCCGGTCCACAGGCAACAGCAATTAACAATGCTGTGGGCATAAACGGTGTCATAATAACAAAGATGGATGGGACAGGGAAAGGTGGAGGCGCTCTCAGCGCAGTATCAGAGATAAAAGCACCTGTATACTTCATCGGAACAGGAGAGCACCTTGATGATTTTGAGATATTTGATCCGAAGAAGTTTCTTTCGCGCCTTCTTGGCTTGGGCGATCTGAGCAGCCTGCTTGAAATTGCGGAAACTGCTGAGATCACTGAGGAGCAGGCTGAAGAGTCCATGAGCAAGCTAATGTCAGGAAAATTCGATCTCATGGACATGTATGACGTCTGGGAAAAATTTGCAAAACCTGGCCTCATGAGAAAATTTGTTGATGCTCTGCCACTTGCCAAGTTACCCGGTTCAGATAAGTTAAATGAGAATACCCTTCAGATGGCGGAAGGAAAACTCTCTGTTTATCGCACAATACTCGACAGCATGACATACAAAGAATTGAAGGAGCCGGATATTATCAATGCGAAAAGAATAGCAAGGATATGCAGGGGCTCAGGCAGGAAGGAGGAGGAGGTAAGATCACTCCTGAAAGAATTCAAATCAATGAAAAAGAATCTGAAGCAGCTTCAGGGAAACAGGAATTTCAAGAAGATGCTCAGGACGCAGATGAAATCTGGTAACTTCGGCCTGGAAAACCTCGGTGCCGATACCAGTGCATAAATTTGTAAATAATTTTGTGAAAATATTAAATTAATTCTTCAAGTTCCGCAACCATTTCAGGGTATTTTTCCTGTATTGCTCTCAGGATTTCCTCGACTGATATTTCAGTCATCTTCACGTCAGAGATTATGTCCACAAGCTTGTCCAGGCTTTCGTCAGATAATTTGCCAAGCTTTTCTTTTGCTATCCAGTTCCTGAGGTGCTTTCTCTGGAACTTGTCCTTGACGAGTTTTTCGTACCTGTTCATCATCTCCTGTGAAAAATCATTTTCCTCGATTGCCTTCTTTGAGATTTCAGCTGCGTACTTTCCCGAAACATAACCGTTGGCTATTCCACCCCCGGTTATTGGATCAATAAGTCTTGCAGCGTCACCAACGAGCAGTAATCCAGGCAGTGTGAACTTATCCCTCACCTTTGAAACAGAGACACCACCTGTAATCTGCTGAATTGTTCTGCCCTTGGCATATCCCGGGTGCTTCTTGATCCAGTTATCAAGGTAGTTTCTCACGTCCCATCGATCCTTCATCGCTGATATCGTGACGCCTATTCCAACATTGGCCTCTTTCTCACCCTTTGGAAAGACCCAAATGTATCCTGCAGGAGCGCAGTTTCCAAGATAGAAATCTGTGAAATCCGCATCGGAATCAACCCCTATCATCCTGTATTCTATGCATGAGATTATGTCGTTTTTAGCAAGTATGACTGACTTGAGTCCAGCCCATCTGCCGAATTCGCTTTCAAACCCATCAGCGGCTATGACCATCTTTGCCTTAACATCAACGAGGTCGCCTGTGTGCCTGACCTTGGCGCCGACAACTCTGTTTCCTTCCTTTATTACAGAAAGCGCAGGCGATTTAACCCAGATATCTGCTCCTTCCTCGGCAGCAAGTGCAGCCATCTCCTTGTCAAACTTGTCCCTCTCGATGACAAAACCTACCTCGTTACCTGCGTTCTCAGCTGTTAGCGTAATTGGCTTCCTTTCAGACGGCCCGTATATCCTGGCCCCCTTTACCTCATCGGAGATCCAGTGAGGATTTGGTTTGACCTCATATTCCTTCATCCAGCCCTTTGAAACGCCCTCGCCGCACCTGACCGGCGATCCGATGTCAGGCCTCTTTTCTATCATTAGTGTTTTGAGGCCGGCCCTCGCAGCAAACCTGGCAGCAGAGCTCCCTGATGGTCCAGCCCCCACCACCAGAACATCATAGTTTAGCATGGAACCACTCTGCCGTAATTGCCGCAGTGGGACAGCCGATAACGCAAAAACCACATTTTATGCACTTATCCTCATGTATATCGATAACAGTATCGTCCATGAAGATTGCGTCTGTAGGACACATTCCAACACATGCGCCGCAGTAGTTACAAAGACCACGATCCACGTCCATTTCTGTTTTAACCTTGAGTTCCACCATCTTATCACTCATTTCATCCGATCATATAGAAATGATCGTCCTTGGGTCGCAATCATAATAAGTATATGTTCTTTTTGTCTCGATTGGTTTCGTTAAGCGTCAGGTCAAACTAAAGATAAGAATCATGGTTCACCGTTGAAATGTTAGTCAATGTTCATTACGCCGTGGATAACGCTTAAAAGAGGCTTCTACATACTGAAGGATAATGAGTTCAGGCGAACATTATGATGCTGTTATATTAGGAGCGGGCACAAGTGGTCTTGCTGCTGGATCGGCACTTGAAAAAGCGGGTAAAAATTACATCATAATAGATGCAAAGGAGGAGATTGGAAAACCTGTCAGGTCAACAGGTGCAGTCTCGGCTGAGTGGGTGAACCGCATAGGTATGCCAAAAGATCCGAGCATCCTCTGTTCAGACATAAAGAGGATAAAATTCGCTACAGATCTCGGAAGAAGCGTTAAACTGAGATATGACAATTCAGTTGGCTACGTATATGATTTTGAGAAATATGAAAAATTCCTGGCCGATAAATTCTCGGGTAAATTGAACGTTCAGATGCGTACGAAGGTCCTGGAAATTTCAGATAACTCTGTTCAGACGGATAATGGCACATTTTCTGCTGATTATATAGTTATGGCGCTTGGCCCACAATCAAGATTTGGCAAGAAGCTGGATAAACAGAATGTTCTTGTTGCATATGAGGAGATCCGAAAGGCACCGAAAAGGGATGATTTTGACATGATACTATGGTTTACTGATATGGCTCCCGGCGGTTATGTCTGGGATTTCCCGAATGACAATAACAGCCGCAAGATCGGTGTTTGCTATTACCCTGATCCTTCCAAAAAGCCAAAGGATGTGCTGGCGGCATTTACTGAAAAATATCCAGAGATAGGAGGGGAAATGGAGGAAACCATGGCGCATCAGATTCCGCTGGGAAGACCGGATGACGTTGTCGTTTCAGGGAACAGGGCATATGTCGGTGACATGGTAAACGCTGTTCTTAACACAACTGCTGGGGGTCTGCAGGGAGCATTCTGGAGCGGCCTGGAGGCTGGAAGGGCAATAGCTGGCGGTGACCTGTCGCTTTACCAGCAGAAGTGGGATCAGGAGATAAAACCCTGGCTGATGAGGCATCACAATATACATAGATTTATGCATAAAAACGGTGTAAGATCGATAAACAGGCTTATGCTCTATTCAAAGTTTATGACAAAGAGCAGGAAAAAGAAAGTCTTTGCCGGCCTTTAATTCAATTTTCAGGCACCATGAGTTTAAGGAATTTCCCCGAATCGCAGTCCGGAGGTGACCCTGAAATATTTTCATTCTTTGATATCCATTTTAGAAGGTTCGCAAGGGAGGAATTGAGCTCTCTGCCGCTTTGAGTCAGCGAATATTCTACCTTAAGAGGGGTTTCATTGTAAACATGCCTTTCAAGAATGCCTTTCGCTGATAGGTGACCAAGCAGAGAAGAAAGCGTGGATGGAGATATGCCTTTCAGGGATCTATATATATCATTGAACCTCATAAAACGTTTTTCTCCAATCATTGCAATAAGAAGTATGGCCCATTTCCTGCCAATAAGATCGATTAAACCATCAAATGAACATTCGCAATATAGATTGCCTTTTTCCTCCAATGCCACTATTGTGCATCGAAGTTACTGATTTAAGTGCTTCGATTTATGTAGTATCCTGAGAGAATGACGACATACAAATTTGAATTCTGCGTTAACTGCTATGCGGATAAGGC
>JAJYZU010000122.1 GCA_021799755.1 Thermoplasmata archaeon | reverse complement strand
TCTCGAAACAACAAAAAATCAGCAGTGATGCACCTATTGGCGAGGTCATCGCTATTGCACTTTTGATTATTGGAATCATTGCACTCATAGGGCTGTTTTCTGGCAAAGACTGAAAAAATGTCTTTGCAATGATTACTCTTTTTGATTTAGTTTCCACCAATACCCGCACTCCCACCTGCTCCCATCTTCATAAGTCCCCTTTGTCGTAGGCCTGTAATGGTCCGTCACCATGTCAGGTTTGCCAAAGATATCTATCACCTGTGTGTCGTGCATTGACAAATTCATCAAGAAAGTTCCCTGATGCCGGTCCAGCAGCTTCTTTAGTTCAAGAAAGTCGTTCAGCCTGAAGCTGTACTTATAGGTCTGGCCACCGTCAAGGTATGGCGGATCGGCATATAGCAAGACCTTCGGCCTGTTGTATCTTTCCAACAAATCCCTGAAATCCATGTTCTCCACTATCCACTTCTTAACCCTCAGGAAATAATCGGTCTTCAATGGCGGAACGTTCACTCTCGAATAGAACCTCTTGAATGAAGTTCCGGTTCCCGCATAAGAGAAGGTGTGGAGATATATTGTCTTGAACGCTATGTCCACGTCATATCTAGGATATGATGACCGCAGCTCATTGAATATGTCTGCATGAGGGAATGCATTCCTGAGCTTCCTGGATAACAGTCTGTATTTCCTCTCATCCTGCAGGACTTTGAACGTTGTGTATAGCTCCTTGTTTATGTCATTGTAAACCTTGACTTTCTTCCATTCCTCTGGGATGTTTATCAGCACTTTCCCGGATCCCCCGAATACGTCCACTATCACTTCAAACTGTTCTCTATGCTTCCCCAGTATCCCCAATATCTCCTTCAGCTGGTAGAATCTCCCGCCATAGTAGGGGAAAGTGGAAATCATTATTGTCGAACAAGCAATCATTTCCAGGTTTATAACTATTATTGCTGAATGAGAAATCATTAAGCACTTGTATTCAATTAATAAACAATGGAACCTCTGAAGCTCCTGGAGAAGCAGTCAGGATTCCTGAGACTGCTGGTCTATCTCTCAGACAAGAAGGAGAAGGCCCTCACTGAGATACTAGACGAGACGGATATTCCGGTGCACCAGCTGTATTCGAGCATAGAAAAGGCGAAAGAACTGAACCTGGTCAAGACCAGGATGGACAGCAAGAAGTACCCTCCAAGGAATATGGTATCGTTGACTGCCAAGGGCAAGAGGTTCTCCAAGAAATTGGACGAACTGATAAGGATACTGGGCTGACCCTGGAGTGTAATTTTAGCCTTGCTTAACCCCGAAAGAATTATTTATTCTTCTGAAGATTGACTTGTTGCCTGCCCGTCATTTCCCACTCCTGAGGCATCTGAGTGACTTTCTAACTAACAGGCAGTCTATTTATTTAAGCCCCAAATTTAGGTTACGCCTGCCCTTCAAAGGCCCCTCCTAAGTTTTTGGGGGGCGGGTGTGTTTTAACGATAGAGATGCTCTCATTCTATTTTTCCGTCAATCAGGTCATCGACAGTTCTTAAGATGATCTCCAATCCTTCCTGATTCTTTGCCCTGGCTGCTTCTTCTACTGCCCCTCTACCGAACGAGAAAGCTACAACATATCCTTTCTTCTTATTCATTCTTCTCATGGCCGTTTCGAAGTTGTCTATGACGTTTCTACCAACATTTTCACTCTGCTTGACCTGAATTGGATAACCGCCTGCAACCTGTGGTGTGAGTCCGTCTATGCCGAAGTCACCTGATTTTGTCTTACTCACAGTCCCAAAGAATTTGTTCGTGACCACCCAGTTCTGGAATTCAAAAGGCTCCAATTTCTTAACATAGTTCACATCAACTGTTCCCCTGATCACTTGTGGACTGATTCTAAATTCATGGATCATCCTCTTTCTCATCAGGTTGCAGGCCGTTGGGCTAATATCAATCCCAACCCAGTTTCTCTTCAGTTTCTGCGAAGCCACGATAGCCGTGCCACAACCGCAAAAAGGGTCTAGCACTATATCTCCATTCTTGCTTGACATATTTATAATCCGTTCCAGCAATTCCGGGCTCTTCTCCGTAGGATAACCGCTTTCAAATGAATAGGCCGGAATATCATCCCATACACTCGTTATAATCGTGTGGTCACTTTCCGGAATGAGATATTCGGGCTTACCGCTTGATGGGTTTGGCCTTAGTATCCCCTCCTTGATTGCCTGCTCTGCCCTTTCCTTAGTCCATCTCCAGTGGTTACCCCTCTTTGGTTTGTGACCAAACAGCTCATAATCCATTCCGGTCCTAATACCATTGGCATCGAAAGCGTGCCATCTAGCCGGCCTGTATTCTTCTTTCATCGGTGGTGTAATAAAATGCTTATCGCTCTTGGCGTAAAATAGGATTGAATCGAAGGCAGTGTTTAGACTCTTAACCTTTTCACGTTCGTGGACATTTTTCCTGATTCTCTTCACGGAGATCTCATTCCTGAAGTTCTCTCTTCCGAATATCTTGTCAAGTTCGACCTTCAGGTAGTGGCTTGCATGCCAGTCACAGTGGAGATATAAAGCACCCGTATCTTTCAGTAATCTATGGCATTCCCTTAATCGAGGTTCTATCCAGGTGATATAGTGCAGGATGCCGCCTTCCCACCTGTCCTCGAAACTTCTGATCTCTGCTTTGTCATCCCATATCACTTCGTACTGTTTGTTGGAAAAAAAGGGAGGGTCAGCGTAAATGAGATCAACGCTCTTGTCTGGGAACTTGCTCATTATCTCTAGGTTGTCCCCTTCGTAGATTGCATTTATTTCCATAGCTGCCGAACTGTATTTTCTTTGAAGATTAAAAGGGTATCTCTTTCACTTATCTGAAGACCTGTTTCAAATGCTTCTCAGGTCCTTGTACTGTCACAACCATTATCTCGACTGGATCAGTATAATTTCTCCCAGTATAAATGCCAATATAGTAAAGGGAATGCCTATCAGAGACCCATATATGAAAACGAGAACTATCAAACGCAAGAGTGGAGGAAAGTATTCCACCAGTGAAAATCCTTGAAGAATAGGCATATAATTGATAAACCCCCAGGAAGACGGAGGGGCAATGCCGAGTAGTGGGTCAACAGACTGGGATAAAACGTGGGCTGCACCTTCTATTATGTCCATAGCACCAAGGGATAACCAAAATACAGCCTGGAGGCCAAACCACACGAAGGCATAAACTTCAATAGCATTCTGTACTCTTTTAGAAGAACTGGCATCAAAATTGAAGAGATGGTCAAATAAGGTTATCAGGGGCATTCTATATTTATGCAGATTCTTATTCTAATATTCAAGCTTACTGTGACGCCTGCTGTCCAGTTAGCAAAGAAGGCTTCAACTAACTATAATTGCTAAGTTTCCTATCCTTATGACGGTTCCAAAGCAAAGAGTAGTTCCTGTCGCTAAAATCATCTCCATCCACAGGCCTGCGGGATCTGAGAGCAGCTGCTCTCCTGGAAAGAAGGATCCGGAGAGATATCCCGAAAGCTGCATCTGATTGAAAAATGTGAAAAATGGCTGATAACTTTATGATTCTATGGAATTATGATTTCAAAACTCAATTGCTTGGTGAAATGATGTTATGGCTTCATAGGGTGAAATGAAGTTAGCGACTGCGGCTAACTATCCTTGTTTTCATTCTTCATTGGATATACCCAGACGTCAGGCAACGCAACATGATTGCATAATCGAATGACATAGTCGGATTACGTTTATTGAATGCTTAATTCAGTTACATACCTCGGCCGGCCACCCGGAACATCTGCTACTGATGTTGAGGATCATTCATTGAAAGGATGCCTAGGATGCCCCTATTATTTGTGATATATATCAGTACATGACCATCTGGAACAATTCTTTCTTTCATCGGCTATCTCTATAATATTGAACAAATAAATTTATTTATGTCTGTAGACTCTGAATAGCTGGAAGGAAATGAAAGAGGGGTATGCCGAAACCGACCGGTTT
>JAJYZU010000121.1 GCA_021799755.1 Thermoplasmata archaeon | reverse complement strand
TTACTATTTCATCGACAGCCTTGACCATTCTGTATGGAATGGATATTGCGGCTCCATTCTCCACAAGATCCGGGTTGCTTCTTTCTACATAGATACCATATACAGAAGCCCTGTCGAAATCGACGATCACGTCATCAACCTGCCCGAGCAGTGCCCCCTTGTGCGTATAAACCTTTAATCCAAAAAGCTTCGTGATTTCAATCAGCATATTTCTCACATCAACCGATATTCAGTGACGGCATACCTCAATGAAGTTCAAAAATATTTCCTTTCCGTATTCTGTATTGTCGACCTCGGGATGAAACTGGACGCCAAATATTCTCTTTGAATTATGGTAAAAACCCTGTATCCTGCAATTCTCGGAAGAGGCTGCAAGTATAAGAGAATCAGGAAGCGTCTTTATCTCATCATTGTGGTTTTCCCATGCTGTTATTGAATCAGGGAGACCTTTCAGGACACCTTCCTTTCTTGATATACTGACCTTTGTCTTTCCATACTCCGGAATGTTACCGGATCCAACTGTCCCCCCAAAATGAAGTGCAATGAACTGTGCGCCAAGGCATATGCCGAGAATCGGGAAATCATGCTCATCTATGTATGAAGCAATATTTTTCAGCTTGGGAAGCTCCGTTTCAATGCTGGGTGCACCACCAGACAGGACGATACCATCAAGGCCGTCGAGCTGGGTGCTTTCTGATGTGTTTGGAATAATCTTTGATTCAACACCCAGGTTTCTCAGCACACGCCATTCACGATGGGTCCACTGCCCACCGTTGTCAATGACGTCAATCCTCATTCCATATCTTCCAGGCCAAGCGACTTGCTTATCTCCTTGTACCTGTTTCTTATCGTGACCTCAGTGACACCGGACACCTTGGCAATCTCTTTCTGCGTCCTTGGTTTTTTCAGGACAACAGATGCGATATAGATGGATGCAGCCGCAACACCAGTCGGTCCCTTGCCGGATGATATTCCGAGCTCGATTGATTTTCTCACAATATCCTCGCTCATCATAATTGCCTGTTTGTCAAGATCAAGCTTGTTGCAGAACTGTGCTACATATGAGTATGGAGTCGTTGGTTTAATGTTCAGGCTAAGCTCCTTGGCAAGGTGCCTGTATGCTTTACCGATCTTTTTCTTGTTGACTTCAGAAGCCTTTGATATCTCGTCAAGAGTTCTTGGAAGATTGACCATCCTGCAGGCGGCATAAATTGAGGCGCACACGATACTCTCAATACTCCTTCCCCTGATCAGGTTCTTCTCAACAGCTTTTCTGTACACAAGTGCGGCAGTTTCCTTGATATCTTTTGGAATACCAAGTTTGGCACCGTTATCATTCAGCATCTGTAGTGCAAGCGACAGATTCCTCTCTGCAGCGTTGCTTACCCTTATCCTCTGGTGCCATTTCCTGACTCTGTATATCTGTGCACGATTCTTGTGCGGAATCCTCTTTCCATAGTAATCTTTGTTTGACCATGAGATCTCTGTCGCAAGACCTTTGTCATGGCTCAAATAAGTCATAGGGGAACCCGTTCTTGCCCTTCTGTCATCCTGATCCGAGTCGAAAGCACGCCACTCAGGACCCTGGTCAATAAATGAATCCTCGAGGACAATACCGCAATCATTGCAGGTCAGTTCACCACGCTCATAGTCCCTCACCAAATGTTCTGAGTTGCACTCCGGGCATCTTTTTGATACATTTCCAGCATTTTTTTGATCCATATATTCACCAATAAACGATGGTAATTCACACTACATTATGGCTGATATAAAACCATTTCCCTTTAGATGTGCAGCAATGCTCACTTAACTTCATTCAACGACCGGATATGGCTGGTCGCTCGCCTGTTTTTGCAGGTCAGTGCGGAGCGCCTGCCACATTCCCATTGCCGGTTTTCTTGAGAGACATCCTTTATTTTACGCCAGGCTGGCATGAATCGGTCTGAAGGATTCCGCATTCAATTCTTCTTGCTGGAAGGCATGCACCCTGAACTGCGTTTCCTTGCAATCTGTATCTCAACATCTTACGATTCTGGAAAGTGCTTTTTCTTCTGGATGTTAATAAAAATAGCCGGCATTGCTCTATCTTTGACTTCATCATTCGCTTTAATTCCTTCTTTTCGATAATTGAAAGAAAAACTCTTGTTGTTACACGGTCTTGAAAAAAATTCTGCCGTTTTGCTCCTTTCTCTCCATCTTATTCTCTCTGTAAAGGTGTATCATGTGTGCCAGGGCTTCTCCAAAAGCAAAATTCTTTTCCATTTCGTTCATAGAATCAAGCTTTCTGCCCCTATTCCAGCTTATTCTGGAAGCGACATCAAATCCCGTGGACCAGTCCTTAGCAGCATTCAATATCTCCTTCAATCTATCAGCATGATGTGTCCTGATAGATTCAATTCTTGCATTGATACCTGAAAACGGCTTTCCATGACCGGGGTAACATGTTTTGTAATTCCTTGATCTGACTTCATCAAGACTCTTCAGATATAGCCCCAGCATATCCTGCTCAAGATTGTAAACACTGATGTTTGGCGTTATCTTTTCAAGTATATGATCACCGGAAAAGAATATATCAGAACTGGATATTGAATAGCCGGTTGAGCCTGGAGAATGGCCGGGAACCGGTATGCACTCTATTTCGTCATAAAGAGTCTCGTCTCTTGAGATCCGTCTGGTTACATTCAGCCTGCTGAATCTGTCAGCATTTTTCTCAAATGGCAAACCTCTTGAGATTGATTCTGAAAGGGATTCAGGGAATCCATTTTCAATGCTCCTCCTTGTAAACTCCCTCTTGTATCCTTCCGGATCCTCGACTATTGACTGTAGTATGGCATAATCTCTGTCGCCCATAACAACATCGCATGAGCTTTTTTCCTGGATTGCTACGGACCCACCTATGTGATCAATATGCAGGTGGGTAATCATGAGTGCATCCACCTTATCAAGTTTCAAGCCAGACTTTTCCAGATTGCTAGCCGCCAGCTCAGACATACCGGAATCTACAAGAATTTTCATAGAATTCAGGTTTATTTCGTAAATGGAGGCGTATTTTAAGGCCCTTATTGGTATTTCGACTTCATGAGTAATTATTTCATAGTGCACGGTGGGGGATTACCTGATCAGAGATTAATTTACTTTCGAATTCAACTGCGTTTCAAGTATATACGTGGTTCAATAATCCCGATAAATAGGGTATCTATAAGTAATTTGGCTCACAATTCCGTTTATAAAGATTTTAATAATACGACGTGCATATATTAATAGATTTTGCGATATCTTAATATATGCTCCAAGTGATACCTGTATCCTGATGAAGAAACTCGAAGTACTGTCGGTTATAGGTGACGAAATAGTGGTTAAGGCAGATAAAGAGCACCTGTACGATAAGGTATTTGACGATAAGAATAATCAGATTGGAAAAATTATAAAGATACTCGGCCCTGTTTCCTCTCCATATGCAGTCGTAAAGAGCAGGATAAAGGTCTCAGGCTTACCAGAAGTATACGTAAAGGAGTGATTAAAATGGAAGAAAAAAAAGAAAAGAAAGGTATTGAGAACATAACGAAGTGTCCAGAGTGTGGATCTGTCCAGTTAGTTAGAGATTATGAGCGTGGAGAACTCATATGCAATTCCTGCGGACTTGTGATTGACGACGCCTATATCGATCAGGGACCAGAGTGGAGGGCATTTGATTCTGACCAGAGCCAGTCTAGGGCACGTGCAGGATCACCAATGACATATACCATCCATGACAAGGGTCTTTCCACAGATATATCATGGAAAAACAAGGACTCATATGGAAAATCCATTCCGACAAGGAACAGAGCGCAACTTTACAGGCTCAGGAAGTGGCAGAAGAGGATTAAGGTATCCAATGCGGCTGAGAGGAACCTCTCACAGGCTCTTCAGGAGCTCGAGAGAATGGCATCTAATCTGAGCATACCGAATGACGTAAGGGAAAGTGCTGCTGTGATCTACAGGAAGGCAGTGAAACAGAACATGATCAGGGG
>JAJYZU010000120.1 GCA_021799755.1 Thermoplasmata archaeon | reverse complement strand
AAGGAAAAAGCGAATCTCGCAATGTGGATGAAGGATACTGCTCCAACCGATACGCTGAGAAAATGGTTTAATCATGACCCAGCAAAATGGCAGGAATTCAAAAGAAAATATCACGAGGAGCTTGATAAGAATCCTGAGACTGAAAAATTGATAGACCTATGCAAGAAAAACGATGTCATTTTTCTCTTTTCGTCAAAGGAAGAAAGAATGAATAATGCTGTAGCTCTCAAGGAATACATTGAGCAGAAGATCAAGAAATAATTGGATTTGCTGATAACCTTTTAAGGTTTTCAAGTTCACTCAGTGTACGTTTTCTTATTTCTTTCGGAGATTCGTACTTTTTTACGGCTTTCCCGTCGGACAGAAATTTTTTGAGCACGGACTCCATTTCTCCACCACATTCGCATTTTTTTCCTTTGGAGCCGGACACGGATACTTCGACTCTCAGACACTTTTTGCATCTGAACACTTCTTTTTTTCCAGAAAACTTACCTTTCTTTGTGATCGGAGTTCCATTTATCTGAACTATGTCCATGGCAAAATCATATGGTTTCGCGGAAGATATTGATGTCCCTATACCAAATGAAGACACGCCTGCTTCTTTCAGTTCCAGTAAATTCTCAAGCTTTAATCCACCCGAAACCATGATCTTTATATTCCTGTATCCGCGTAAGTCGAGTTCCCACCTCACCTCTCTTACGATATTTGCAAAATTGCCTCTTCTTGAACTGGGTGTATCGAGTCGTATATAATCCAGTTCTGGAAACATTTCCGCCGCCTTTAAGGCCATGAATTTCTCATCGCCGTATGTATCAATGAGAACAGTTTTCTTCGCTGTATCTTTGGAATTTTTTACAGTGTATTCCCAGGCCTTTTCGTCTCCAAGGAGGAGAGACAGAGCATGAGGCATTGTACCTACAGGTTCCTCACCAATCAGTTTGGCACCTAGAATCCCTGACACTCCATCTGCTCCACCTATGAACGCTGCACGATCTATCATTGGTGAGATGGCTGGATGCATTCTCCTTATGCCGAATGAAACGAATGGTGTATCTCCGAGTACCTGCCGTATTTTAGAGGAATATGTGGAAATTCCCGTAGACTGGCATATGAAGCCGAGGATTGCAGTTTCGAAAACAGAGATATCCGGATACTTGCCCTCAATACGCATGAACGGAACGGGTATCCCAGAATGATCCCTGGGAGGAACAATCGTGCCCTCAGGGATGCTGTAGAGATCTATATGTTTTCCAGAAAGGAGCTTTACAACTTCATCCAGTCCGGAGAAATTTACCCATGGATCAAGTGGCCCTGACAGTGTAAACTCAACGGTAACCCTGTCATTGAATTTCACTCCAGAAACTGCCTTCATGCTCCTCTCAAAATATACGTCCGAGGCTTTTCCTGCAAGTATTTCCTCATCATTTGCAATATTGAATACAGACATCAGTTCACTTCCACAAGCAGTTCGCTGTCATTTATTAACTTCGCGTGGTAATTTCTTTCCATGAAAGAAAGGGATTCCTCGTGTCTTTTAGGATCGATGGCGGCGCAGAGATTCTTTATAACATTAATTTCATAATTACGGAAGAACGCTCCGCTCACAGTGTGCTGAACACATATGTCTGTGCTAACGCCGCATATGAAGAGTATTGAAACTCCTCTTGCCCTCAGGAAGCCGTCAAGATCGGTATCAAAAAATGCATCATAATGTCTCTTTCTAATGCGATATCCAGCGAATCCTTCCAGCTCCGGGGCGAGTTCGCTTGCCCGTGTCCCCATGAGGCAGTGTTCTCCCCATACCTTGAATTCGGGATCATCAGGTATATGTGTATCTAGCGTAAAGACAACCTCCATCTTTCCTTCAGCATTATTTATAATCCTCGGGAGCCTCTTTAACACCTCAACGGCACCCTTAGAACCAAATTTTCCCGTGACAAAATCGTTGACCATGTCCACAATTATCAAGGCTGATTTCATTCTTACTCACCCTCCGTATCTGAATACCACCATATAGTCTCGCTCCCCTGATCCTCTATGTGCACCCCAAGCTTCCTAAGTCCGGACCTTATGGCATCTGAACTTGAAAAATCCTTTGCAGTCCTGAGGCTCTTTCTTGCTGAGAGCAGAAGGCGAATCAGGTCATCACTTCTGGCCGAATTTTCGCCTTCCTTTATCACCCCTGTAAACTCGTTTACCCATTTGAGGGCAGATAGAGACAGGGAAGCTTCTTTGGAATCCATGGCATCAAGGTTTTTATTCCATTCGCTTACGTAGGACATCAATTTGGAAAACATGCCTCTGAAATCAAAGTTGTATTCCAGGAATGAATCAAGCGAATTGATGACGGAATAATCGTTTTCCATGTTATCATCCCCCGCTTTCTGTCTAAGTTTATTGTATATGGAGGACAGGGCGTTCACGTTTTTTCTTGATTCCTCCATTAGTTCCCCTGAAAAACTGAGCTGGGTGTTAAATTGGCAGTTAAGCAGGGCGTACCTTAGATCTTCCGGTGTAAAATCCTTGAGAACCTCATCTATTGTGACATAGTTGTGAAGGGACTTTGACATTTTTTCACCTTCTATGTTAAGCATTCCGGTGTGTATCCAGTATCTGGACAGGATCTTTCTTCCGCTTACTGATCTTTCTATGGCTATCTCAGCCTCGTGGTGAGGAAATATCAGGTCACTTCCACCTCCATGTATGTCATATGTTTTCCCAAGAAATGCATCTGTTATGGCCGTATCTTCTATATGCCACCCGGGCCTCCCCTTTCCCCATGGGGAATCCCAGTAAGGTTCCCCCGGTTTCATCTTTTTCCATATGACGAAATCCCTTGGATCTCTTTTATTCTCATTGATATCTATTCTCGATCCTGATCGCAGTGAATTCAGATCCTGGCCTGAGAGCTTTCCATAATCTGGAAATCTAGAAACAGAGAAGTACACACCGTCGTCAGTTTCATACGCGTAGCCCTTCCTCACCAAAGTCTTGATCTGTGAAATGATCTTCCTAAATTCCATGGTAGCAGGAACGTACAAGTTCACACTGTCTATCTTCAAGGATTTCATGATTTTGAGATAATCCATGAGATATCTTTTACTAATAATCTCGATCGGGAGATTTTCTTGCGCTGCTTTTGTTATTATCTTATCGTCAAGATCGGTGATATTCTGAACATAAAAAACATGGAATCCCTTGGCTCTAAGGTACTTGGCAAGAGCATCAAAGAATATGTATGTTTTAGCATGTCCTATGTGGGGGCTATCGTATACAGTTGGGCCACAGACATACATCTTCACTATCCTGTTCTTGTTCAGCCTGAATGGAACAACCTTTTTCTGCATTGTGTCATATATCTTCATAGAACCAACCGAATTAGTTTCTATTTGCATTTTATCGTAAGTATTAAATCTATTTACTTTTCTTCGGCTATATTAGAAATGTATTCAATATTCTTCTGGGTTACATAAAGCGAACCGAGAGAAAGAAGCTTTCCTCTTTCCACATCGATCATGGATATGGAGCAGTTTCTTATCTCGACACCATAACTCTCAACTTCGCCGAGGTCCATGTATTTGGAGACGGCTGACCTGATGGGGAGAGCGTGGGATACAAGCACCTCTATGCCCGAGGCAGACTCAACAGCGCTCAGCATCCTTTCCTGGTGTTCTTCCCAAGTTTCGACGCCAAGTCCATCTCTTGACCTTCCCACTGCAGGGAAAGTCCCAATCTCTGTGTTGTTGAATCTTCCAAGGTAGGATTCCCTTAACCTCTCATCTATTTCAACGTGAATACCAAGTTCCGCTCCGATAGTTTCCGCGGTCTCACGGGCTCTCTGAACCGGTGAACTTCTTATTCTATTAATCTTCAGAAGAGAAAGCTGCTTGGCGGCAAATTCAGCTTGTGAATGCCCTTTCTTTGTCAGCGGATAACCCTCAACATCGCTCGATATGATTCCCTTTGTGTTTGATATGCTTTCACCATGTCTCACAAGTATAGCGATTTTCACG
>JAJYZU010000119.1 GCA_021799755.1 Thermoplasmata archaeon | reverse complement strand
AGTCGGGTTTGCGGGAGCTTGTAGAAAAAGCCTCAACGAATATCAAGGACATGAAGATATCCCGGGAAAAGGACCTCATGAACAGGTTCATGATGGAGATTAAGAAGAGTGATGGCGGCCTCGGTGTCTACGGAGAGGCAAATGTCCTGGCTGCCCTTAGGGCCAAAACAATTGATCTCCTGCTGGTATCGGAGGACCTGGATAAGAGCCACGTGATACTGAAGTGCCCCAACTGTGGCAATGAACGGGAGATGTTTCTGCCGGGTGGGCAGGATACTGTGAATTGCGAAAAGTGCGGAACTCCCATGACAGTAGTCCAGAAAGAGGATTTCCTCGAATATCTCTTTCACCTGGCCGAGGCATCCGGAGCAAAAACCGAGATAATTTCAGATACCAGTGAAGAGGGAAAACTTCTTGAACGGGCTTTTGGAGGCATAGCAGGCATACTGAGGTACGTGCCTAAGGAACAGCAGATTCAGTGACAATTCACTGAACGGTCCGTGTTTTGCCGGATTCCACAAGAAATACATCCTTTCCCGATTTGATGGATACAAACGGAATTATGTACCTTCCCTTCTGATCCTTCTTGAAACCTGCCTCGACCGTACCAACCGGCTGGACAAGGAAATTCCGGATCGATCCTGTATCAAGGTCTATAACCAGGTTGTCTACCTCACCGATAATGGTTCCATCGGTTGCAACAACATTTTTTCCTACAAGATCGGAGGCGAATTTCTTCATTGCTGGGATATAATGAGAGTGGTAAATTAATTTTTACCCTTTATTGGATTTGTATTCAAAGGAAATGCTGTCTTAATCTCCCAGTTCCTGCATCTTCTTCTTGCTGAACAGAATTTCCCTAAGTTCTTTGTCAAGTTCAGGGTCGTTCCTCCTGAGAAATTCAAGAAGCAATGAAAAATGTTCCTTTTCGTCGTCTCTGTTATGGACCATAACGCTTTTCAGTTCATCATTCTCTGTTGCATCAGCGCGCTCGTCATAGAACATTATAGCTTCCATTTCCTCTATAAGGGACTGCCTTGCCCTGCTCAGATCATTTATTTTCTTGCTCAGGTTTTCGGATACTTCAAATCTCGGCATTTTATCACATCGCTGAGGAAGGAGTGAACGAAGAGTCACATCTTTTCCCACTAATGTTATCTGATTTTTGCTCTTATACATTACTGAATTAAAACATATAATTTACAATATAACAAGAATGTTCAGCATTAGGGGAGTCAACTAAATGCTGGGAGTGAATCAGCTAGGCAGATTATGACTGATAAATTCGGGACTAGAAAGAGAACTTTCCATCCGTGGGGAGTCTTATGTTTAATTCTTTCCTGGATATCTTTGTTACAAGGTCCAGAGTTGAAGGAGTAAGATGAACCGGGACAAGCTTTTTTGCATGGCTCTCACTGAAAGCTCTGATGGTATCAGAATAGGTGGAATGTTTCCAGAAATCTGCCTCTTTCCTCTTTTCATCTGTATAGGTCATCTCATGGAAGAGATAGTCTGCATTATCAGCACCTGCTACCACGTTTTCAGAATAAGCGGTGTCGCCGCTATAGAAAAGGACGCTGTTGGCGAACTCAATCCTGTAACCGTTATCATCAATGACATGATTCGCCCTGAAAGGGGTAACATCACCAAACGCAGAGTCCTCATGATACTCTACCGTTATATCAAAGGATTCTGGAGTCCTAACAGTTCTCAGAAGTGCTTTGGTATTCCGGCCAATTCCACGCGGGCCAAGCACAGAGACCGGCAGGCCGGGAGCGTATATGGCCCTGTACCACAGGAACTCAGCAAGACCGACATAGTGATCCAGATGCATGTGTGTTATTGCCACGGAATCTACAAGCAGGGGGTCAAGATTCCGGTTAAGCATCGCCTCGACAGTATGTGGACCGCACTCGACGAGAAGGTTCGTGTTGATGAGAAGGGAAGACGTCCTCTCATCCCTGACAGTATTGGAACTCCACCTCCCCAGTATATCAATGGAAGTCAATTGCGTCATGCAGTTCAGTTCTGCGGGGAGGAATCCTCATTTATCTCTTCCAGGCTCTTTCCCATAGTTTCTATCCCAAGGAACAGCGTTGCGAGCAATCCCAAAACCGAGAAGGCGAAGAAGAAAAGAAGTCCCAGGCCGAGTCCGGAGACGCTAACCAGTATCGGAAACACTGTTAACCCAAGTATCGCCCCTATCCTGCTGAATGAAGTGCCGAATCCCTGTCCAGTAGCCCTTATGGAAGTTGGGAAGATCTCCTGTGGATAAACAAAATCCGTTCCGCCGGGGCCAAGTGTCTGGGTTACCTCGAAGATCACAAACATGGTGAGAACCAGGACAGCGGCATATCCAACTGAAAAAGCGGACTTTGGGAGTACGAAGGCAACAATGGAGAGTATAAGCAAACTGAAAGACATCCCCGCAAACCCGATCATGGTTATCTTCTTCCTGCCAAGCCTGTCTATGAAAGCTATGCACAGGAAACTGCCAAGAACTGCAAACAGTGAGAAAATGGCAGACCCAAGTATGGCATTAGATTTGCTGAGCCCGAAGATTCCAAGGATCGTTGGGTTGAACAATCCAATACCATAGAATGCTACGTCGTATGAAAACCAGAATATTGCGACAAAGAGAGTGGCCCTGAGATAACGCGGTGAAAACAGGTCTCGTATAGATGACTTCCTGCCCTTCACACTGATAACGTCAGATGTTCCCGATATCTGCTGTTCAACAGCCTGCGCTTCCTTTATCTTTCCAGCATTTGCCAGCCATCTTGCAGACTCCGGAACTGACCACCTGAATATCAGAACCAGAACTGCAGGTATTATTCCTATTGCAAACATCCATCTCCACGACTCGTTGCCAAGCGGAAGGAGAAGGAAGCCGATGAAATATGCCACCGCAGAACCTATCCACCATGCCGAGACGTTAACCGCCAGCAGTTTTCCCCTGGTTCTCTTGGGGGAGAATTCAGATATAATGGTCGTACTTATTGCGTAATCTGCACCGATAGCCAGTCCCAGGATCACCCTGAATGTAAAAAGTGAATCGAAGTTATATGAGGCAAAGGCGACGAGTGCAGTGAATACTGCAAATATTACCATGTCCCAGAGATACATAAGTTTCCTGCCCCTCAGGTCCGTGATGTATCCGAAAACAATTGCACCAACAAGCATGCCTATGGTTGTTGAAGCAGCCATCAAACCTTTACCAAGAGGGGTGGAAACATACGAGAATCCACTCAGTCCTGTTATAATGGTCAACGCGACCGCAATTATTGAAATGTCATATCCATCCAGAAAAACCCCGGCGGCAGACAGCGTTGTAATCCTGTAATGTATTCCCCTAGTCTTGCTATTGTCTAGTGAAGCAAACGAAGAGTTGCTCGGTTTCTCCATGGACATATGACTTCATCTGAGCTTATAAAATTAGCTATATATTTTCTGATGGGCTATTTTGCTATATATTTGGGATGATGTTTTGAATGCAACATAGGAACAAAACATTATTTGAAGTTTATAGGTACTTAAAAGCACTGAATCATTTGGTAGTAATCTCTTGATAGCCAGATATATCCTCTTTTTCCCGTTATCTAGATAAATTACGGGTGCTAATTTAAAATCCTTGCAAAGAAGGTGCGGCAGCTGATTTAGCAATCACTAAACGTTGTAAACTCTAACTTCTAATTGAATTGTAACACAGGAACTGTACTCTTCATTTAACCTTGAAAAGGTTTAGTTTCTAAAAAAAAGGTAAAAAAAAGATTATGGGGGTTTGAGCAGATGCTGCGGTACAGCTTCTATTGCTGTGAATGCCGCCAGAATTGCTGAAACTACCAGGCCAATCCAGAATATCACAAGTATAAGAGTCCAGATATTCGAGACTTTTCCCTTTGAAGGAAGAACGTCGTATATGTATGTGGCTGGCCACGTGAACATTCCAGTTAGACCGAAAGCTATGTACAGTCCAAGCATTGCAATCGGGCTGGAAGTCATGCCGTCAGTGTATGCGT
>JAJYZU010000118.1 GCA_021799755.1 Thermoplasmata archaeon | reverse complement strand
AGAGAAACAAGAAGAGAAACAAGGATCTCCTGGGAGCGGGCGGTTTTGCATACGTTTTCAAGGGCAAAGATGTGATCACCGGCAGGAATGTGGTGATCAAGATTCCCCGTGTCTATGACGAGGAATCAAAATCAGAGAAGGAGAAGAGGGAATTTCTCGCCGATTCAATAAGACAGCTTTACATGGAGAGCAGGATACTATCACAGCTGAATCATCCCGGTATTGTACAGTACCTCGATTATTTCAAGGAGGAGTCGGAGCATTATCTTGTGGAGGAATTCGCGGACGGGAAAAACCTGAGTTCCCAGCTGGGGAGCGAAAACAAGGTCGGGAAGATCATGACGGAGGAGGATACAGTAGCCATCGCCCTCAATCTTCTCTATTCGCTGAACTACCTTCATCTGCATGAGGTGTATCACCGCGATCTGAATCCGGGAAACATAGTTCTTTCCAGGGCGGGTCCGAAAATTATCGATTTCGGAACATCGAAAACGCTCACGGAACGTAGATCGACCTCATTCTTCTCCCACAGCCAGAGGATTGGGGTTCCATGCTACCATCCTCCGGAACTTGATTCCAAGACCAAGATCAGGATATCCGCATCATACGACACATATTCGGTGGGCGCACTGATGTGCTCTATGCTCACCGGGAAATTTCTGGACGAGGACGTGATGAAATCCAAGTACGGACACTCCTACATCAACAGGGATTTCCTTGAATCAGAAATAAAGGGAAAGGTGACTCCGGAGACATATTTCGTGATCCAGAAGAGTCTTTCCTTCAACCCTGATGACAGGTTCCAGTCCGCGTTCGAAATGATTGCAGCCATCAACGGATGGAAGGGGGAATTCATCGTAACCGATATGGGGCAGATACACCACCTGATCAGGAATGAGAGATATTCACTGATGTTCTCGCCAAAGGTCACGGCGAACAGGATATTCAACGTTTATCTTGATGTGAAGAACATAAGGATATACGACACGGAGAAGGAAGAGGAAACACAGATAGGTACCATAAGCTACGATCAGCAGACGGGCTATTATTCAATGGTGACTGCCAGGGGAAGGCTCTCCTTCGCAAAGAAGATCGGGATCATGCCTGAGAAGACGGTCAGGCAGAACCTTGAAATGGATACCATTTACTACTTCAGGCAGGACATGAAGGGCGGCACATTTGCGTTTCACAAGATATTCTGAGTATGGTGATTTGAGTGGATGTTGGATCTGGTAGCATAAGGGGCAAGGTCAGGGAAAAGGACGAGGATTCAATCTATTTTCAGGTTTACAGCGGACAGAATGCAGACAGATACGACGAATCAGGCATCTTCGTTCTTGCAGACGGCATGGGCGGCGGCGAGAAGGGAGAGATTGCAAGCAAGATAGCTGTGGATTCATTCAAAGCCAGGGGAAACGAGATCCTGCGATCCGATGTCGATAATGCCATAAAGATAATGAAGGAGGCAATAGAGGAGGGCAACAGCAACATCATCCAGTTCAAGGCATCCAATCATTATTCAGAGATGGGCACAACTGTGACAGCAGTATTTTACAGGGACGGTTGGGCAGTTATCGCAAACGTCGGCGACAGCAGGACCTATGTGATAAATCCCGGATACACGATCCAGAAGACCAGGGATCATTCATATGTGCAGGAACTCGTGGAATCCGGCGTCATAACGGAAGACGAGGCCACATTCCACCCCAGGAGGAACGAGATAAGCCTTGGGCTGGGATTCCAGAAGGGGATATCGCCGGATATCTATGTGTGGCGAATATTTTCAGGTGATCATATACTTCTTTGCTGCGACGGCCTGTGGGAACCGCTTCACAGGGTCCTGGAGAACATCATCCAGATGAGGGCACCATGCCAGGAGAAGGTCAACCAGATGCTGAATCTCGCAAATGACATGGACGGAACGGATAACATCTCTGCAATACTCTTTGCGCCAAACGTTGATCTGGACATCGAGAGATTTTCAAAAAAACCCACAGTCTCAACAGGTACAAGGGCTTGATAGAGCATCCCCGCAAGCAAATGGAATTGTATATCGGTTTTCAATTTTTTTCTGCGGACATACCACAAAAAATTAATACGGTATTCAGATAGTTTGCCCAGAAGTTGGATTGGTTACATGGATTGTGCTAACTTAATAAAACAGGTTGAAAACAAATACGTTCAGATGATCAAATCAAAGGAAGAGGATGAAAATTCGGATCCTGCAGAAATCGCAAAGTCCAGCGCAGACTTCATTGACTGGTTCGAGGAAATCATCAAGAGCGGGATAGTCGACACGGTAAACGGGGAAGTGGAATCAATGAAGCACTGTATTCTGAAAACTATAGAAAGCGACCCGGAAGGTGAAACGTACGGCGATCTGTTTGACGCACTCTCATTATTCTCCAATTCCAGGCTGAAGGAAATGTTTGGTGTGCAGATTTTTCAGGAACTTGATGACTGATTTCATACCATAAAACCCATTCATACCTATCACAATCAACCAGTCGGGTATCACGCTATCTGTCGGAAGTGTGATTTTCAATTGGCAAATATAATAAAGATTGTTTCAATTGTGGATTCCATTAAATGAATCCCATCAAGGTTCTCCCCGGAATTTTTCTTGTTCTCATCGGTTACCTGCTTCTGCTGAGGCATGCCATATTCTACGTTCCGGTTTCAGTGGTCATAGTCGGCATCGTTCTGGTGGTTTACGGTGTGAAGCCATCGACGGTTACGCTGAAGAGCAGGAAGGTTCTCAAGGCGACGTATGACGGCGTTGTATCCCTCGGGCTTTCCCGGATAGACAGGGGGATCCTGAGGACAGACAGGCAGAACTTTCTCAATACCGTCGACAAGATAAAGGACTTCATCTCGACACAGCAATTGATGCCTGAATTCGGCCTTGACTGCATATTCATGCAGTTCCGTGATCAAATATCCGCAGAAAAGGCCGTCGAGGATATCCGCAGGAGAGGCATCACCGCAGATGCAATGCAGGAGAAGGACGGATGGAGAGTCCGGGTAAATTTCTGAGCTTCTCCGATTTAATGAAAGAATGATCTTCACCGAAAAATGAATTTTTCGAGATATCAGCTTCCGCAGACTTTGGTTCATAAAGCTTGATAACTGCTTGCAAAAGGACGTGAGAGCAATTCTGTTTTCACCACACTGCCCGGTCATGAGGGACTCATGAGCGGATCAAAAGCTATTTATATTTACAGATTGTATATAGTTGTGTTTAAAAGTTATAATCAGATTATAGCAGTAGTAATATGCACAACCATGCTTTTTGCCGGCGCCGCCGTAATGACTTCACACTCCAGTGGAAAGGCATCGCAAAATAACCCTACCTTTGTGAACTTTCCCTATGGCCAGTTGGCGGATTTTTTCATTATAAACAATCTTACCACGCCCACTCCACCAAACTTTGACGAGCACATCGTGGTCAACAGTTCGCAGTACGCTGCATTTGAAAATGCCAATCTTTCAAACGTTTTCTTCACAATTCTTGGCGGAAATGTGGTCCCTTCATGGCTTCAGTCCGGAAACAGCTATAAAGATTCCAACACATCATACTGGTTGAGGATAAACAGTTCCATCCCGGCTCATGGTGAGCTGGAAATATTCATGGATGCGGCAATGGTGGGAAACAACATCCTGAACAATTATTCCATAGGTGAAGCCCCGCAATTGGCCAACGATTACGGACTTTACGACGACGGATCTCACATCTTCAATCTCTATGACAATTTTGCGGGAGCAAAGTTGAACACGTCAAAATGGATTCCCCTGAATTCCAACTACGTCGTGGATAACGGCATCACCTTTACAGCCGGCAATTCCTACATAACTTCCAGGGTTCAGTACGCACATCCGGGATATGCAGAGGCATACGGCGTGATGCACTCACCATCCACCACCGGGAGCACTTCCTATGATCTGGGCGGAGTGGGTTTCGGTAATGACGGAATCGATTCGACAGCACCGGTTGTAACCTCCGGCTGGGCAGAAAACCAGACAAATGGCCCTGGCCTCACCTTTTACAATGGAA